>VGYL01000185.1 GCA_016872975.1 Planctomycetota bacterium | reverse complement strand
TCACCCGTCGCACTGCCTGGGCGAGCCTGAGGCACCAAGAGCCACCAAGGCGGACAGGCCCGTGCCGGGATGCGATCTTGCCGGCGGCTGCCCGGCGCCCTATAATGTCTCCCGGTGCGGCAGTGCCGATGGAATCCGCGTCACCTGGAGAGGCGAACGTATGTGGAACTTCTTCGAACAGCCGTGGACGCTGCTGGGAGCGTCGGTCCTGGTCCTGATGGGCGTTCTGACGTTTCGCAGCGTCTGGTCCGAGAAACGCCGGCCCTGGCAGTGGCTCCTGCCGGCGGGCGTGGCGGTCCTGGGCCTGGGACTGGACTTGGGCGTCACCACGGACCTGGAGAAGATCCACGGGCTCATCCGGACCGGCATGAAGGCGGTCGAGGCGGAAGACTGCGCCGCGCTGGCCCGCATCATCGCGAGCGACTATCAGGACTCCTACCATCAGAGCAAGGAGAGCCTGATGAGCCACTGCCGGTCCCGGCTGACGCCGCCGGCCGTGCGCCGTCTGCGGCGGGTGAGCACCGACGTCAAGCTCGCGGCGCCGGACGCCACGACGACGCTGGCGATCTGGATCATGTTCGACAAGGACAGTTACTGGGCCCAGTCGTACAAGCCGACGGCCCTGGTCCTCGTGGAGTTTTACCTCCGCAAGCAGCCCAACAAGGCCTGGTTGGTCCGCCGGATCGAGGTCCGCGAAGTGGACAAGATGCCGGTCACCTGGGGCATGACCTGAGCCGGTCCATGGATCATCGGCGGGATGCCGGTGGGGACGCGGAATATTGGAATAATGGAATGATGAAATAGTGGGCGGACGGTCTTACGCTCCCCAACATTCCAGTATTCCACTATTCCAACATCCCATCCGCCCTGCTACAGATCCACCGGCTTGCACAGGTTCTTGCCGTCGGCGGCGACGCGGCCGCAAATCTTGCACATGAACTTGCCGTCCCGCACGAGCTGCTTGTACTCCTCGGGATTGCTGATCTGGAAGCCAAGGTTGTTCAGGTAGCACAGGTGCTTATCGTGACCCGGGTGCGGCATTTCGGTCTTTGCCATGACACGTCCCTTCTCAAGTGCCGATACTCAGGCCCTGGTGGCCGGCCGTCATGTGGGCGGGCCGGTCTCCGCGGGCTACTGTGTATACAGGCCCCTTCCCCGCACGGTTCGGCAATCCGATGAATGGCCCCGGCATGGGCCTCAGGGCAATTGCGCGTGGGTATGGACTTGCCGTTGGGAGTACTCCGTTCACGCGGCGTTTGGAGTTCCGCCTTTAGTACTACAACGCTATCTTGTGGGACCGCAGTAGTCGTAAGTCATTATGAAACAATGAGATACGGGAATGTCACTTCGGCGCCTTAACGCCAATAAGGCTACGGGGTGACATTTTCATAACCTCCTGTTCTAGCGTAGCTTATGTCAAACCGAGGGACAAATCGTAGCGTTGTGGTATTAGGCGGGTCCAAGAAGTCTTCCGGCGCAGCCGGCTCAACTCCAAGTGCGCAAGGGAAAGAAGGAAGGCCGGACTGTTTAGCCCGCCTAATGAGTTTTGACGAGCAAGTTCGGTAATGTGTAGGGTGGGGCTTGCCCCACCGCTTTTCTTGGGTCCGGCTTCCCGGTGGGGCAAGCCCCACCCTACCACCGCACGTTGCCTGGCGCGAGGCACATCGGCGAAACGACGGGTGCGGCGCGATGACCGGTTTTGTCCGTCAAAATTCATAAGGCGGAACTCCGAACTTCCCCCATCAAGCCGGTGGCGCATATGCGATTGCCCTGGCATAGGGCCGACAGGGCCTCGACGCCGAGGGGCCGAGGCACTATACTGACGGCCCTGGTTGGACATGACCCAGCAGAATCATGGCGTTCTATGGAGAAGAGAACATGGATTACCGCAGAATCATCCCGTGCCTGGACGTCAAGCACGGCCGGCTCGTCAAAGGAGTCAACTTCGTCAACCTCAAGGACGTGGGCGACCCCGCCGAGAACGCCGCCGCCTACAGCCGGGCGGGCGCGGACGAGATCGTCTTTCTCGATATCACCGCCACCGTGGAAAACCGCAAGACCCTCCTCGACGCGGTCCAGCGGACGGTGGAGCGCGTGTCGGTCCCGCTGACGGTCGGCGGGGGCATCAGCAGTTGCGAGGGGATCGAGGAGCTGCTGGGCCTGGGGGTCTCCAAGGTCTCGATAAACACCGCCGCGGTGCGCAATCCGGACCTCGTCCGGCAGGCCACGAAGCAGTTCGGCCGTGACAAGATCACCGTCGCCATCGACACCGCGAAGAACCCCAAGCTGCCTTCAGGCTTCGAGGTCATGGTCAAAGGTGGCACGACCGGCGCCGGAATCGATGCGGTCGAGTGGGCCAGGAAGGTCGAGGATCTCGGGGCCGGGGCCATTCTGCCGACGAGCATGGACACCGACGGCAAGCAGACCGGGTACGACCTTCCGATGACCCGGGCGATCGCCGACGCCGTGTCG
Source organism: Planctomycetota bacterium (assembly GCA_016872975.1). GTDB lineage: Bacteria > Planctomycetota > Phycisphaerae > Sedimentisphaerales > Anaerobacaceae > PLanc-01. Next base: position 7,324 of record VGYL01000185.1, on the reverse strand, counting down.
CTGCCGGTCATTGCGTCCGGCGGGGCCGGCACGCTGGAGCACCTGTATGACGCCATCGCCGAGGGCCACGCGGACGCCGTGCTCGTCGCCTCCATCGCCCATTTCGGGACCTACAGCATCCGGCAAATGAAGGAATACCTGGCGAGCCGGGGGATGCCGGTCCGCCTGTGATACAGGGGGGAGAAAATTCCAAGCACCAAATCCGCCGCGGCGGCGGAAATTCGAAGCACGAAATCCGAAATCCGAAACAAGTCCAAAATTCCAATGACCGAAACGCACTGGCGGGCTCTGCCCGTTTTGAATTTTGAGTCTTGGTCATTGAAATCTGTTTGGGATTTGGTGCTTGGAATTTGAGATTTCCGCCGCCTCGGCGGTCAGTATCTCGGACTTGGCTTCCTTTCCGTTTATTGCCCCCCGGTCAGGCGCGGACCCCTGGAGCGGCGGCAAAAAGGCCGCTCTTCGCTTTTTCCGCCAAAGTCCGCCGCCGCTTTTTCCGATAGGGAGGAGGGTGATGGTTCAAGAATCCTGACCCAGACATTGGCGAAGGGACACATGTTCAGCAGAACCAAAAAAGACGGCTTCCTCTTGAAGACAAAGCTCTTTTTCCTGCGGTGGTATCCGAGCAGCCGCTGCAGCATCAATGTCGGCAACCACCGGCGTCCCCCGCAATTGATGCCCCCGCTCATGGTGCGCAAGCCCGAGTGGCGGAGGTGACTTATGACTTATGATTTATGATTTATGATTCCGGCCGACGTTGCCCCCAACCCCAAATCATAAGTTATAATTCATAAATCATGATTCCCCTTGTGCCGCCACCCGGTCATTGTTTCCTCCTCTTGAAACCGTCCATGCGCAGGACCCGACTGGCGATCCGTCGGAACCTGCTCTGAGGCCGGGCCGCGACCCACATATACAGCCTGTCCCGCAGAAGCACCCGCAGGCCGAGAAACTCCAGGCCGATCAGGGCCAGCCAGGAGCCGGGCGTAAAGGGTGTCAAGAGAGCGGCAAGCCCCAAGACCATCAGAACGATCCCAACGAGAATCCTGGCGATCCGCTTCGCCCGGGACGCCTTCGGCCGCGTCTTCCCTGCCTTCGGCTCGATGTCTTGCATGCGTATCTTCTTCCCGTCGCCCACGGCCCGTTCCTGCGACAAGCAGGGATCGGTTTCGCCCGGGTCCTGCGGACACAACCACCACCGGCCTCTATAGGCGTTTGGCTCCCCCAAGGTTCGGCCGCTTGCCCTGAGCTTCCAATTTTCAGAGGGTGTGTGAAAAGGGTGGCATCGTCAAGACCGGTAGGCCTTGGCGATGGTCCGGCGCACGGGAAACCCGCCATCGCCAAGCTCCGAAGACTCCGCTTGACGATGCCACCCAGAGAATGCTGGCTTTTCACACACCCGCTACGGCAGCGCGGGGACCGTCTTGGCCAGGCTGATGTCGTCGACGAACAGCACACCTGTGCCGCCCGCCGCGGGCTTGGCCTTGTCGCCCACCCCGAGATAGATCGTCTTGACCCGGGCCAGGTTCACGCCGGCCGCCTCGAACGCGCTGAACGGGATCTTCCACTCCGTCCATCGGCCGGCGCTGATCGTCGCGGCCTCGGCCACGGCCATCCCCGTGCGGTTCTGGGCGTCCTTCAACTCCACATACACCGGCGAGGCCCTGCTGCCGGCCTTCCAGCGCAGGAACAGAACCAGCGTGTCGGCGCCCTCGGCCGTCCAGTTCTGGTTCGCCGCGAAGGTCCGCTCGGCCTCGCTGTAGAACGGGGCTTTGACGTTGTTGAAGTCCAAGGGCATCGACTGGCGGCCGCTGTAGACGACCGTACGTTCCCCGAATGTCCCCTGGTTCGCGGTGTCATAGCCGACCTGCGAGCCGGTCTTGTTGCTCCAGCCGTCGATCCAGGTCTCGTAGATTCGCTTGCCTTCGGCATCGGTGTAGCTTTCCATGTCGTCCACGGACAGCAGGGTCGTGAAGGTCCAGACCTTGCCCGTCTGCACCGCGCCGGCGGCGCCGATCTGATCGACCCGCCAGTAGTAGGTCGTCAGCGGCTCCAGCTTGCCCGGCGCGAAGTTCGGGTCGTTTCGCTCGCCCCTATCGGCTGCGGCGGTTCCGTTTTTGACGGCGGCCGGATCGGTCGAGAAGTACACCCGATGCTTCAGGACCGGAGGCTTGCCGGCCGACCACTTCAGATTCGGGGCCAGTCCAACGGTGTTGCTGCCAGCGGCGGGGATCGGGTCATAGGCGGTCAACGGCTGGGCCAGGAAGCTCCACACATCGCCCGCATGGATGGCGCCCGTGACCGGGTCAATCCCGTCCACCCGCCAGTAGTAGGTCGTGCCCGGCACCAGAGGCGGAACGTAGAACGCCATCTTCAGGGGCGTCCGCGGGCTGATCAGATCCTTGTCCGTCAGGTCCGGACTCCTACCCACGTAGACGTTGTGCAGCAGAATGGTGCCCTGCGCCTTCCAGGACAGCAGCGACATCACGACATTGCGGCTGCCGTCCGCGGGACTGGGGTCCCAGGCCCGAATCCGCGGGGCCACCGGGACCGCCGGCAGCTTGACCATGGCGGTCATTTCCGCCGCCGTGAGCGCGCGGTTGTAGACCCGGCACTCATCCAGCATGCCGCAGAACGCCTCGTAGGGATCACCGCAGCCGTCGTTCCCAAAATTGGCGATAGACTTGAACCTCGTCAGGCCGGTGTAGGTGCCGCTATCCACCTGCACACCGCCGACGTAGACGACATAGGCGCCATTGTTCCACGTCACGGCCACGTGTACCCATTCTTTCAAAGGCAATTCCACGATGTCCAGCTTCGTCGTGTGCGAGCCGCCCAACCCAATGTCCAGCTTGCGCGAATAGCGCTGCGGCAAAGGAGGCGTGGGGTCCTGCAGATAAATCTGGAAGCGATCCGCAAACGACCTTCCCGTCAGAGCGGAGCTATGGCCGAAGAGGTACCGCCCGCTCGTTCCGGGCTGCGGATCGGTCAGATACGCCCACATCGCGATGGTGCCCGTGTTCACCGACATGCCCGCGGTCGGGAACTCCAGGCGGTCGCCTACATCCACCGTCTCGGGGACATTGAAGAACACGGACGCCCCGTCATATCCCTTCACCCACGACAGATTGTTTCCGATCAGCGTGCCATGGTTCTCGTTGCCGGAGGAATCCATGGCCACCGTCCCGATGCCCTCGTCCAGCTTGAAATAGGTGACCAAGCCATCTTCCAGGCCGGCCCGGACCGGCATCCCGCCGGCCACCACCACCAAAACCACACATGTCAGCATCAGTTTCCGATACATCTCTTACCTCCATTCCGAATACGCCGTTGTTACGCTGCGCCCTGCCGACAATAGAACGACAGGGCATGGATTATCGTTCGTCTATTCTGAGCGGTCACGGCTTGACCAGGCAGATGTCGTCGATGAAGACGCGCCCGGTGCGCCCGGTCACCGGCTTGGCCTTGTCGCCGACGCCGAGGGACATCTTCTTGATCCGGGCCGGATTCACGCCGCTGAAACTGCTCAGCGGGATCTTCCACTCGACCCACTTCGTCGCTTTCAGAATCCCCGGATCGGGATGGGTCACGACCGCACTGCGATTGGTCGCATCCTGCAGAGCGACGTAGAGGTAGTCGGCGGGGCTGGTCGCACCCGGCGGCACGACCAGGGCCGTACCCCAACTGGCGGGCGTCTGCCAATCGTTGCCGACCAGCGAGTGCCAGGCGATCTGCGTTTCGCGGGTGTCCGCGCCGTCGTCGTCATCGTTGTAGAAGCAGTCGATCCCGATCAGCTTGCCGACCGGGGCGCCGGTCCCCATCAGCGACTGCCAGGGGAACTTGATCTCGATCCGCCAGCCGGTGGGCGTGTTGACCTGGGCGTGCTGGACACCGGTGGTATTCGTGTTGGTGCCGGCGATCACCGGATCCGTCCAGCCGAAGGTGTACTGGCGGGCATTGCCGGTCAGTCCCGGCCCCTTCTTCGTGTTGTCCGCGTCAACATAGAACTCCACACTGTCATCGAGATAAGTGGCCGAAGAGTCGTTGCGGAACTGGTCGTCGTTGACGTCGACCAACACGTACAGATTGGTCTCGTCGTACAGCACGCGGAACTGGCCTGAGGCGTCGGCGGGCCCGGTCGGAGGCGTACCGGCAATCGTCGTGAGGATCGGCTGCACCGAGGCTTTCGACCAGATCGCCTCCATTTGGCCGTCGATGACGGGCGGTGTGCTCACGTGCGGGATCTCGAAATCCACGCCCCGGCCCTGGACATAGAGCACCAGGCTGTCGGTGCCGCCCGCCGTCCAGTCTTGGGCGGGACTGAAGGTCCGCTCGGCCTCGCTGTAGAACGGCGCCTTGGTGTTGTTGTAGTCCAGCGGCATGGCCTGCTTGCCGCCGTGAATGATTTTCTGCTCGGCAAACGGGGCCTGCTCGTACCCCACCATGGACCCGGTATTGTTCGTCCAGCCGTCGATCCAGGTCTCGTAGATCCGTTTGCCCTCGACATCCGTGTAGCTCTCGAAATCGTCGACCGTCATCCAGGTGGAGAAGCTCCAGACGGCCCCGGCCCGGACGCCGCCGGAGACGATCTCGTCCACCCGCCAGTAGTAGGTCGTCGCCCCGTCCAGATTGCCCGGCGTGAAGGTCGCGGTGGCCAGCGGTAGCAGACCTTTGTCCGCACCGGCCGCGGCCTGGGCCACCGCGTCGCGATTGCTGCTGAAGTAGACGCGATGCTGTATCGCGCCCTGGCCGGCCAGCCATTTGAGGACCGGGGCGGGAGGAACAATCGTCGCGCCGTCCGCCGGGTCCGGCCGATAGGCGGTCAGGGCCTGCACCGTGAAGCTCCAGACGTCGCCGGTGTGAATGGTCACGTTGTCCGCCTCGATCTCGTCCGCGCGCCAGTAGTAGGTGACACCCGGCTCGAGACCCGCCGCGTAATAGAACATGGGGGTCACCACCCGCGCGCCAACGAGATGTTCCGCCTTCAGCTCCCGGGTCTTGCCCAGATACACGTTGTGAAACAGCGCCGTGCTGCCGGCGGTCCAGCGCAACAGGGGCATGACCACGTCCGCGGCCCCATCGGCGGGGTTGGGGTTGCTGGCCTTCTTCTGGCCCCAGGAGACACCGCACACACTCAGCAGCAGTGCCACGATCACCACGTTTCGCCTTCTTTCGCCCATACCAATTCCTCCTCTTAGATAGAGTGTCGAGAACCAGCGGACGGAGCCCGACCCCTGCGGTCCAGGCCCCGTCCTGCCTAATCTGTCAATGAATCATTCGATCATCACAACGACTCAGACTGTCCTCATTTCACGGCGGGGGCAGGCTTGGCCAGCCCAATGTCGTCCACATAGATCACGCCGGTGCCCCCCGCGACAGGGTTGGCCTTGTCGCCCGCCCCGAGATACAGGGCGCGGACGGCCGCCGCGTTGACCCCGGTGAAACTGCTCAGCGGGATCTGCCACTCGGTCCACTCGAGCGCTCGGGCCATCGCGGCGTCCGGGTGGGTCACCGCCGCGGTGCGGTTGGAGGAATCTTTGAGCGCCACGTAGACCGGGGCCGCCTTGTTGGCCGACCGGCCGCGGAGATATAGGACCAAGGTATCGGTCCCGCCCGCCGTCCAATCCTGCCGGGTGGCGAAGCTCAGCTCCGCCTCACTGTAGAACGGCGCGCTGACGTTGTTGTACTCCAGCGGCATGGACTGTTTGCCGCCGTGCACGATCCTCTGCTCGGCAAACGGCTCGACCAGATTGCCGACCACGGAGCCGGTCTTGTTGGTCCACCCGTCGATCCAGGTCTCATAGATCCGGTTGCCTTCCTTGTCGGTGTAGCTCTCGAAGTCGTCGATGGGCACGACCGTGGTGAAGCTCCAGACCGCTCCGGTCAGCGCGGAACCGTCGGGTCCCACCTCGTCCACCCGCCAATAGTAGGTAGTAGCTCCCTGCAGGGCCGCCGCCGGCTGGAAGGTCGTTTCCGTCACGGTGCCTTTGTCCGCTTCGGCCTTGCCCTGGCCGACCGCGTCGCGGCTGTCGCTCAGATAGACGCGGTGCTTCGCGACGGGTCCGCTGCCCGCCAGCCAGGTGAGCGCAGCGCCGGGCGAGACGGTGTTGGTCCCATCCGCCGGCGTGGGCTTGTACGCCGTCTTCGGCTGGGCGATGAAGCTCCAGACATCGCCGGTGTGGGTGGTAACGCCATCCTTTTCGATTTCATCGACGCGCCAGTAATAGGTGGTGCCGGGCTCGAGCCCCAGCGCGTAGTAGAACATCGCCAGGACCTGCCGCGGGCCGGCCAGGTGTTCCGGTCCCAGGTCGGGCGTCTTGCCCATATAGACGTTGTGGAACAGGGCGGTTTGTCCCGGCGTCCACCGGAACAGCGGCATGACCACGTCCGTCGCGCCGTTGCGCGGGGAAGGACCGGTCGCCTTCAGCGGCGCCACGACCAGCGCCGTGCCCCACATGCCGGGCGTGTTCCAGCCCGTTCCGGCCGTCGCGTGCCAGGCCACCTGGTGGTCGCGGCCCCCGCCGTCGTCGTCATCGTTGATGAAGCAATCGATACCCACCAGCTTGCCCATCGGGGCCGCCCCGCCCACCATCAGGGTCGACCAGGGGAGCTTGATCTCAAACCGATAGCCGGTCTTGGTCTCCACCATCATGTACTGCACGCCTACCAGGCTCTGCGGACGGTGGAAATACTCGTAGAAATAGGTGTCGGGCTCCTCCGGATTCCAGTTGAACCGGTACTGGAAGTCATCCGGCTCGATGGCGCCCTGGGCGCCCTTGCTGTTGTTGCCGTCGAAGTAAAACTCGACGCTGTCATCCTGCCAGCCGTCGGCCAGCGGATTGTCCCGGCGTTGGGACTCGTCGTTGACATCCACCAGGACATACAGAAACTCCGCGTCGTGCAATGCCCGAAAGCTGCCGGAGCAGTCCGCCTTGTTCGAGGGCGGCCCCTCGCCGATACTGATGGTCATATATTGGATGGAGGCGACCGACCAAATCTCGTCCATCTCGCCGTCGATCACGGGCCCCTTGCCGACCACGGGAATGTCGAAGTCGCGCTGCTGGCCCCACGAGACCGCGCCCCAACTGACAAGCATGGCCACACTGACTGCGTAAACCCACCTTCTGCTCATGTCCGTCCTCCTGCAAAACACACCGTCACAAGAATTGCTCCGGCCTGGGCACACGCCAGGCGTCTCCGTCCTACGTCAATTCTGTTGCATGTACGTGGGATGTCGCGACACATACGACACCCGGGGACTGGAACGCGATTCTGCTGTCCCGGCGGTTGACCTCCTTCCTTCCGGCACACATGGGCCACGACTGCT
>VGYL01000184.1 GCA_016872975.1 Planctomycetota bacterium | reverse complement strand
TTGGTCGAGGCGCGTCTCCGCATCGTCGGGTCGCCCGGCATGCCGTACATATCGCCCCCGTAGAGCGGGTCGCCCGGTCCGCCCCGTCGCGTGCTGGGACGGCGACCGCCCGGCATCATCATATCGCCGCCGGGAGCCGTTCCGCCCGCCCGGCCGCCGCGCATACCGCGCTGGTTGTACATGGGATCGCCCGGCATGCCTCCGGGAGTGGTCCCGCGGCCGCGGGCCGCGCCCGGGGCCCCGCGGGTGCCTCCCTGCGTCGGACCGTATACCCCCGGCGTCTGGCCCCCGCGGGCCATCGGATCCCGCCGCGGGTCCGTCGTGGTCGGCTGCTTGCGGTCTTTGTCCTTCTCCTCCCGCCGCTTCTCCGAATCCATCTTCCGCTGCAAGTCCTTGTACTTGCCGTAATAGCTGGGCGGGAACCACTCCTCTTCCGCCGAGGCGATCTGATAGGATTCCGGCTGGAGCAGCTCCATGATCACTTCGTGCTTGTCGAAATTCATCAAGCGGACTTCCAGTCCGCCCGGAGGCAGGTCCTCGATCCGCTCGAACACCTGGAACATGTCCCGATACGCTTCCACCCGGCTGCGAGGCAGCGGCCGCCAGGGGCTCCAGGCCCCCTCCTCCAGCAATTCCTGCCGCTGCAACTGGACGGCGGCGAAGATCGGCTTGGCCAGGCAGGGATCGCGCCACTCTTCCCTCTGAACCTCCACGCCGGCGAAGCTCGCCTGGAACCGGCGATACAGCTCCGCCACGTCGAATCGGGCCTCCACCGTCACCAGATCGATGTCATTGGGCTCGACCGCCACCTTGTCATAGGTCGCCTGCAAGGTAACGTCCTGCAGGGGCACATAGGCGGCGGCACGCAGGTACGTGGCGCCGACGCCCGTGACTTCGGGAAGCGGAGGCAGCCGGTACCTGCGGTCCGCGAACCGCCGGCTCGGCGCGCCAGGCACCGGCGGCGCGGCGGCCGTGGCATCGATGAAGCTCAGCGGCGAGCCGAACAGGCCGGCAAACCCCTGGGGCAGCGGCCGGGCAATCACGTCCTTGATCACGTAATCATCCGCCTGGATCGGGCCGTCGAACCTCCGGGCGTACGTCTTGGCGGCCCCCTTCTTGCTCTGCAATAGCTTGGCGCGAAGCTCCTGGGCCTTCTGCTCGTGGATGTGGCGGTCAATCTGACTGGGGGCGAAGGCCTTGCCGCCCCGGTCGAGCGCCATGACGTTGGGACTGAAAATCACGCGGGTGAAGAACAGCCACACGCAGACGGCGCCCACGAGCACGAGCACGATCTTCTCGACGTGGTTCTCGCAGAAACGTCCGATTTTTCCGATGAGGTCCTTCATAGTCTGTCTCCGGGTTCGAAGTTTGATGGTTGATGTGTGATGGTTGATTTGAGGAGCGCGCCCAGCGCTCTTCCATCAACCCTCAACCATCAAACATTACACTTCTCACTTTCCCGTACCGGCGATGTCGTCCGCGACCACCTTCGGTTGGATCGCCGCATAGGCCGGCACATGGAAGACGTATTCGCAGATCAAGTCCAGACTGACCACCTCATCTTCCCCGTACTGGAAGCTGCTATGGTCGAAATGCTCGCGATCGACGGGGCCGCTCGCGCTTTCCAGGATGCTGATCTGGTTGTGCTGGTACGTTTGCTCGGGCTGATCGCCGAACCAGCCGCGGAATTTGTGCGTCTTGGCGCTGCACAACTCCTGCATGAAGTGCATCACCTCGGCGGCGCGGACGATCACCGTGACCTGAAAGTGCATCACGTCCATGACCGCATCCTCCGCCGGGCTGCTGAAACGGCCGGTGCAGGGCGTGGCCGACATCGCGTTGCGGACGTTCGTCACATAGGTGGGCGTCTGCTTGTCCCGGGCCGCGGTCGCCCGTCGGCTCCGGCCGATCGTGACCCGTCCCGTCCGCGTTTGCGTGAACTGGACGTTCATCACCCGCTTGACGGGGGAGCGCAGAACATGATCCGCATCCTTGTTCATCTGCTCGACGGTGGTCAGGACATCTTCGAGCATCCAGTAGGCCATCTGCCAGTACCAGCTATCCCTGATGGCCTTGTCCCAGTCCTCGAATTTCCACTCGCTCCAATACAGGTAGCCGCCCAGATCGATGGGGTTGATGTAGACCTTGATCGTCTTGGCCCGGTCCTCGCAGATTTTCTCGACAATCTTGCGGTCCAGGGGCGACATCCCGCGAACGTTCAGCCTTCCCGCCGAGGTCCCCGCGCGGGTCATGCCGGTGCGGCCGCGGCCGGACGTTGCCCGCGATGCCTCCAGGGCCGCATAAATCTCCACGTCGGTCGGCGGGTCGCCGGCCTTGACCCGTTCCAGCATCGCCTCCACGGCCTCCAGATACTTGCGGCGGAAAGGATCGAACACCAACTGCGAGGTCTGATTCGGGTCCGCAAAGACCCGGTAGTCGAGCAGCTCACGCAACGTGGTCTGTCGAATGGCGTCCTCGATGGCGTTGGCGTCCTGGGCGTAGGCTTCGATGTAGGGCTCCAGGGCTTCCGCCTGGGCGGCCTCGGCCACCTCCTGGACCAGGCTGTCGATCTGCCGGGCGACGTCCACACTGTCCGACTTGATCTTGTGGCGCAGCCGGCCCGACAGAAGCGTCGTCGGAACGAACAACAGGAGGGCGACCACGGCAATCAGGATCGGCACCAGCAGAGCCAGATTGTTCCGGAGAAAGCCGAAGACTTTGAGGAGATCCTTGATATTGACATTCGGTGTTTTCATCTTGCCTACCTGCCTATGTCCGTCTGTTTCTCAGGGCTCCGGGCCCTTTCGGCACGCCCCACGCCGCCCCCGGGGAGACGGCCGCACCGCACGCCTACAGGCGCATCCCGGGCATCATCCCGCCGGCCGCCGGAGCGGCACTCGCCGGGGCCTCCTTCCAGACCAGCTTGAACTGCAGCCGGAACCAGAAATCGCGAACCGTCTTTCTCGTCTTGCCCGTGGCGTCATACGCGAGATTGCCGTGCTGGTCCTTCACGGGATCGGCGCTGATGGGCTCCTTGGTCATGGGATCGATCAGAATCCAGGTCCCACCCTGAGGGCCCATGCCCATGGCATACGTGGCGACGGCGGGCGCCGCGCCGGGAACCGGCGGATCGGGAATGAAGTGCCACTGGCCGACTCCCTGGGGGATTTCCAGCTCGAGGTCCACGGGCCCTTTGTCCAGTTTGAAGTTGGCCGCCCCTTTGTCGTACATCTCGAAGGGGCTGTTGACATCGAGGTTCAGAAACTGCTTGAGGTTCTCCAGCCGGGTCACGAACCCCCACTTGGCCGGGGTATCCCTCACGTTCGGCGGGTCCAGCAGATCGCCGATGTTCTTGTAGGGGCTGTAACCTTCGACCGTGATGACGAAGCCGGGGGCCTTCTGGGTCGCCGTCGTGCCGCCCAGCATCTCCTGCATATACTGCGCCCCGTACATCTGCTCCAACTGCTTCATCGTCTCGGGATCGTAGCCTTCCGACTCGTCCATCATGTCCATCTCCTGCATCATGGCGTCCCGGCGCATCGCGGCGCTGGCCCGGAACTGGGCCTTGGCCAGATCGTCGCTGTAGAAGATGGCGAGCGTGGTCAGGAAGAGTTGCTTGCGGTCCGGACGCGGCGTCTGCTTGACCTGGGCCACGTCGCCCCGGGCGAAGGCTTCGTACAGGTCCTTCCGCTCCGGATTGGTCCTGGCGCCCGGTAGCGCGGAAACGATGATCTCGTGGAGCTGCGGCACCACCTCGCGATAGCGGAACCACTCGAAACTCTTCTTCATCCGTTCCTTGTACGTCCCCTCCCGGTCCTGGACCCCGCCGAGGCTCGCGGTGGCCCGCTTGGCCTCGCTGACCACGCGCGTGATCTTGGCGCGCGTGTCCGAGCCTTTTGCGTAACTGGCATGATCGAGGCCGACCCGCCCCAGGCACGCCAGGGACACCACCAACAGCATCACGGCGGCGCCGATGAAGTACTTCATCTTGCCCGCCCAGGCCTGCGACCGGGCGATGCTCGAGGGCAACAGATTGCTCTCGATGCGGGCCATGCCCAGCCCTTGCAGGCCGAGCCCGTAGACCACGCCGAAATCGCTGACGTTCTCGTGGAACTTGGCGGTGGAAACCCCCGGGGCCACCGCCAGCCGCTGGAATGCGTCCGGCTTCTCGACCGGCAGTTGGAGGGTCTGGCTCAGGTACTTGACCAGGCCGCGCAGCTTGGTGCCGCCGCCCATCGCGATCACGCGTGTTATTTTCACGTCCGGGTTCGAGCTGGTGTAAAAGCCGAGCGACCGTTGCACCTCGCCGGACCAGTCCGTGAACACCGGCCGCATCGCCTGGAAGATCTGCCGGGCGTATTTGCTCACCGGGGCGGTGCGCTTGAGCTTTTCCGCTTTTTCGAAGCTCAGCTTGAAGGTCTCGGCGATGGCGTTGGTGAAGGCGTTGCCGCCCGTCGTGATGCACCGCTGCCAGACGCCGGAAGCGGTGCACACGACCAGGTCGGTGCTTTCGGCACCGATGTTGACGATCACGGTGGCCCGCTTGTCGGAATTGGCCAGGTCCGGCCGGTCGAACAGCAGATAGTTATAGAGAGCCATCGGGGCCATCTGGACAAAGCTGACCGGCAGCTCTTCCCGCTCGAACGACTCCAGGGCCGCGTTGACGATCTCATTTTTGATGGCGAAAAGCCCGACCTTCTTCTCCGGGCTGTCCGGATCGCTCATCAACTGCCAATCCCATTGAATTTCGCTCATGTCGAACGGGATCTGCTGGGCCGCCTCGAACTTGACGATCTCGGGCAGCCGCTTGGCCTCCACCGGCGGCAGCGTAACGAACCGGGCAAAGCTGTTCTGGCTGGACACGGAAATGATCACCGGATCGAACCCCACGTCGTTGCGCTGGACGAACTGCCGCAGCGTGATCGCGATCAGCTCTTCCCGCTCCGCGGCGCTGACCCCGCTCGTCAGAATCTTGCCGTGCGGAATGTGGTCGAACCCGATGACTTGGACCGCTTCCCCCACCGCCACCAGATGCAGCGCCTTCAGCGAATTATTGCCCAAATCGATTGCCCAAACCGCATCCGATGCTGCCGCCATACAAACCTCCCGCCGTGATCGTCCCGCGGTTGCGTTGCGAAGCTCGTGACGTCACACGTTGGACGTCAAACGTAACGAGCCACGCCGCCGCCCGACGATCGGTACGTTTCGTGCCTTGGCCTTGTCAACAGCTCACAGTACGCCTAAGATTATACCATATGCTGCACAGTTTCGCCATCTTAACTCTCGGCTGCAAAGTGAATCGCTACGAAAGCCAGCAGATTCGCCAGTTTTTGGAGAGTCTCGGACTTACGCAGGCCGATTCTGCGCAAAGACCGCAACTCGTTGTCATCAATACCTGTTGTGTGACGCATATCGCGTCGGCCAAGAGCCGGCACCTGATCCGCCAGGCCCAAAACCACGATCCGGAAGCCGTCGTCATCTGCGGCTGCCTGCCGACCGTCGAAACAGACGAGCTGCATGCAGTCGGGGAGAACGTCCATGTAGTCAGGAATCGGTGTGACCTGCCGGCGACCCTGCGCCGCCTGATCGACACCGAATCTGGGCTCCCAAACCCAATACATCGGGTTTGGGAACCCTCCACCGCCCCAGATGCGGCTCCTCCGGGCCCGGCGCAACCGGAAAGCCCGAGGCATCCCACAGACACGGTTATTAGACCAGAAAGTGACGCCAAAGTCAAGTGCGAAAGAGACTTAGATGAGTCCGAGGAACTGCCGCCGCTTGTCTCCTTTCGAAACCAAACCCGTGCGTTTCTGAAAGTTCAGGACGGTTGTGACGCGTTTTGCTCCTACTGCATTATACCGACGGCCCGGCCCGATGTTCGATTCAAAAAAGTCGAGGAAGTCCACGCCGAGGCCGCGGCGCTCGTGGCGGCCGGACACAAGGAAATCGTCCTAACCGGCGTCCACCTCGGCTCTTACGGCCAGACGACGGCCCGCCGGCACAAGTGGGAGACTCCGCACAACCGGCACCTGCCCGGCCTGTTGGACGGGGTCGCCCAGGTTCCGGGCCTGGCCCGCATTCGCCTGAGCTCCCTCGACCCAGCCGACGTGACGGAGGCCCTGCTCGACGTCTTCCGTTCTCACTCGAACCTCATGCCCCACCTGCACTTATCGCTTCAATCCGGCTCGGATGCGGTCCTGCGCCGCATGGCGCGGCCCTATACCGTAGACGAGTTCCGGGCCAAAGTGGCCCTGATCCGCCGTTACCTGGACCGCCCTGCCGTCACGACTGATATTATCGTCGGTTTTCCCGGTGAAACAGACGCCGATTTCGAGAAGACGGTCGCCCTGGCACAGGAAATGGCCTTCGCCAAAATGCACATCTTCGTCTTCTCGGCGCGAAAAGGCACCGCTGCCGCCCGCCTGCAACCCAAGGTCCCAGCGGAAATCAAGAAAGCCCGCTCTCAGATCCTCCGCGACTTGGACCTGACCCTCCAACGCGATTTCCGCGCCCAGTTCCTCGGCGAAACCGCCCAGATCCTTATTGAAACCACCAACGGCCACCCCAGCGGTCGGGCCGAGCGTTACTTCGAGGTTCAGATCGTTCGGAGGTCCGATGCGTCCCATAAGTCTGCTCCGTCCTGCTCCGCCGGCGAGATCGTCACCGCCAGGCTCCAGGAGAACACCGCCGACAGCCTCCTGGCGACCGCACTTGGCTGCTGATGGCGCCCGCCGCGAGGATCATTATCGCGTCAGGGGAGGACAAGTTGGAGCCGAAACCGGACGAAGAAGAGAGTAGAGCCTATCTGTGGCCGCAGTTATACTTGTCGCATCTTGACCACCGTTGGTGGCATGGAAGGCACTGGCCGGAGGCTTCCCCCGCTTCCATGCGGAGAAGCCTGCACCTGTGAAGAGAGGTGTGCCCGCGGCCCGGCAGGAAGACCGGTAGTATAGAGATCGACACAGATACGGAGGGAAGAGCCATGAGAGACTCGGGCGTCTTCGCATTGTTGCTGCTGCTGGCAGCCCAGGGGATCTGCGACGGGTTCGATCGGGAACGATACGTCCGCGACTGCCCACCCCTCGACTTCGCCAAAGATGTCAATGAAGTCAAGGCAAGGATGCTGTCCCCCCAATGGCGCTCGATCTATTCCGCATACAGCGCCAGACCATCCCATGATGAGGTTGGGGTCTACGCCTACCTCAGCGCGCCGGAGTTGTTCTCGGCCCTGAAAGCCGAGGTGGTCAAGGGAATGATGGAGAAGGAGGTCGCGCAGGAGCTGGCCAGGTACGGCATCCGCACGGTCGATGTCAGCCGGGAGGTCCTGGCCGGCACCGGACCCTGTCCCGCCGCCGCTCCGGCCGGCGCCAAGGTGCCGATCCTGTACCTGAGCACCTCCATCCGCAGGCAGCCTCCCGCACCCCAGGCGGGAGCTGCCGGAGAGAGCGTCTACATCCTCAGCACGCGGTACGACCTGTACGACTGGCTTTGGCATGACGGAACAAGCTGCGAGATCCGGGTCCCTCTCGCCGGGGTAACGCTCGCCCCCTCGATCTGGTACCGGGCACGGTACAATGAAGAAACCTTGGTGGAGTACATGCAAAACCACGTGAAGAGCTTCCTGCAGACACAGTACCTGTGCTGCGTGGAGAGGGAAGCTTGGACCCAGTTATCCCGCGCCGGCCAACTGCCGGACTGGCTCAAGCCTCAGCCGCCCCAGTCGCCGCCCACTCCGGCCCAGCATCTCCCCCCCGCGCGATAGAGCCGGCCCTCTGGACGGAGCGGCTATGATTTCATGAGCTCCCCAAGCTCCTGCTGCAAAGCCGCCACCCTCCCGCCAATGCCTGTGCGAGGCTTGACAAGCAGACGCCCTGAGCCGATAATGAGGCGATTGCTGGTTGCAGAATGGAGATGTACGCGGCAGTTCCGGCCTCGGGACCAGGCTGACGAAGCCGATTCGCCTCTCGGACAAGGCCACCCATTCCTACTCCCGGCAACTGCGCAAGGAGCACTGGAAGATCATCGAGCAGGTGCGCAGGACACATGCCCTGGAGCGGACTGATGACAACGACACGCTGTGCATGGACCTCCTGGCGAGCGGCGCGATCCTGCAGTACCTGAACGAAAAAGAGTGGTACGGCCTGAACCCGCTGCTACCGAAACGAACCGGCTCATGAGCGAGAGCAAGACCACGTCCCGCCCCTTCGAGCAGAGCGTCCCGCAACGGGCGGAACTCGAGGCCCTGCGTCGCCTGCTCGATCTCTCGGAGGGCACGTTCTCGCTGAGCATCGCGATCTGCAACAGTCCCGCCCTCCGCGATCATATCATCGACCCTGTAACGGGAGAGACCGGGTCCTGCAAGGCCTGAACGTCAGCCGCGAGCATTGGCGCTCGACCTGCGAGTGCCCGGTGGTCCTCTGGCTCCCGGAGTACGCGACATCGCTCCTGATGACCCACGCGCGGGACCTGTGGTCCTGGGTGAGTCATCACCTCGAGTTCGTCTCCGAACAAGCCACCGCTTCCGCGGGCCTGCAGGACAGCTTCGCCGGAGATATCTCTGCGGCTGGAAATCTTGACGTCCACGAAAAGCGGTTCCGAATCGCGGAACTGGAGCAGCGGATTGCCGATGCCGGGGATGAGCCCCAAGGCCAGCTCAGGGAGCACGTACACGTTTGGCGAAACGAACTCGCATGCCTCTATCAGTTGCTTGGTGACCTGGACCGGGCGATGGCCTTGCACAAGGAGGAGGAGCGACTCTGCCGCCAGTCGGGCAATCGGGATGGCCTGCAACGCACCCTCGGCAATCAGGCGTTGATCTTGCACGATCGCGGGGACTTGGACGGGGCGATGGTCCTGCACAAGGAAAAGGAGCGCATCTGCCGCCAGTTGGGTAGTGTGGAGGGTCTCGCGAGATCGCTCGCCAATCAGGCCTCCGTGCTCCGCCAGATGGGGCGTGCACGCGAGGCTCTGCCGTTGGCCGAAGAGGCGCATCAGCTTGCCACGCGGCATGGCTATACCGCACTGGTCCGCCAGATCGAGCCGATCCGGAACGGCGTGCGCCGAGCGGCAGAGGAACCGTGAGGGCAATTCCCACGAAGTACCCTGGAGGGGAAAAGAGGACCTTCTGCGTTTCCGCCGGAGGAGTTTGACTTGGACCCGGCCGAGAAGGAATGCGGGCGCGCAAAAATAGAGGGAGACAGCAACCCCCTCGAATTTCGCTTGGTCTGCCGCCCCCCCTGGAAAGAAGGAAGGAGTATTATGAGCAAGTTGTTCGTTTTATCCGACTTTCGTCACTCCTATTCAACCAAAGTATGCGCCATGTTCTGACAGGAGCCAAATCGCCTGCGCTAAAATTTGGCTCATCCGGCTTTAGCGTACTTCAATGGAGGCACGCCCGAAGCGGTCGTGCGAAGGAGATTTTCCGCTTTGGGCCAATAGCATGGTAAGGGCAAGTTTCCTCTCCTTGGCAAGCGCTGCCAGCGATCCTGAGATGGCCCCCCTGGATGTCCGCCGACCGACCCAGAAGCGACCACGACCCGCGCCGGGCCGTACCGTGCGGCTCTCCTCTACGATGCTATTGGCCCGTGAGCGTCCGGCGAACCCATCTTGGCAGCGGGGATGTCCGGCGATACGGTACCTCCCGTAAAGACCAGCTATAGGAGGTACTGCATGGCACAGAAGACGTTGAAGTCGTTGAGTCGGCGGGGCCAGTTCTGGCACAAGCATGTTCAGCAGTGGCAGAGGTCGGCTATGACGCAGATCCAGTACTGCCAGGAACACGACCTCTCGGTTGCGGCGTTTCGCTGGTGGCGGCGGAGGCTGCCGCCG
>VGYL01000183.1 GCA_016872975.1 Planctomycetota bacterium | reverse complement strand
GGCTGCCAATACCAGAATACGATGGCGGGAATCGTCTGTCAAGGCTGGTATCGATGGGCCGCTATCGTGTACCATGGGGGAAAAACTCAGGAAGGGCTTGGTGCGTATGGTACAGGACTTGGAACGAGTCGAACTTCGTCAAGGGATGCTGGAAAGAGGCATGAAACCCGAAAGCTTGCCCATGACGGTCCGGCGCGGGGCCAGGATTCCGGCTGAGGTCCGAAAGGCGATCAACGAGGAGAATGTGCTGAACCTGGGCGGCGTCTACGGGGACAAGAGGCTGGGCGCTCCGGTCCAGTATGACCAGCTTCGGCTGATCCTCACGGACGATACCGTCGAGATCACGGTTTTCAACCGGGGCATCA
Source organism: Planctomycetota bacterium (assembly GCA_016872975.1). Taxonomy (GTDB): domain Bacteria; phylum Planctomycetota; class Phycisphaerae; order Sedimentisphaerales; family Anaerobacaceae; genus PLanc-01. Next base: position 9,477 of record VGYL01000183.1, on the reverse strand, counting down.
TGCTGTTGATGTCAGACGATGAACGGATGCGGCGGATTCACCGTGCCTTGGGCCGGCTGGAGAAAGCGAGAGGCGGTTGATGGCGAAGAAGAAGGAGCGTTCGGGGCCATTTGCCGATCTGACCCGGGAGGATCTGGACGATTGGGAAAACAACCCGCGTGGGCCCAATATCTGCAAGACCTGAGGACGGAACACGCCCGCAAGAGCCGGCTCATGGAGATCCTCGCCCGGTTGCCCGGCAAGCGGATCGTGACAAAGAAGTGACATCACGGGATTTGTCCTTGAAAAGGCGGGTCACCCAAGCTATCCTCCGGGCATGGGCCGGAGGAGCCGGCCGACAACGGTGTCCTGTGACGGGAGGTGACTCTGGTGAAACGCTTGCTCCTTTCTTTCCTGCTTCTGGTCGTCAGCGGGTTCCACGGCCCGGTCTGCGCCGGCCAGGTCAAGGGCGAGGCCGATGTTGTGATCTACGGCGGCACCTGTGCGGCGGTGACGGCGGCGGTGCAGGCCGAGCGCATGGGCAAATCCGTCGTGATCGTCTGTCCCGAGAGACATCTGGGCGGCATGAGCAGCGGGGGGCTGGGCTTCACCGATGTCGGGGACAAGTCCGTCATTGGCGGTCTGTCCCGCGAGTTCTATCATCGCCTCTGGCAGCATTACCAGAAGCCGGAGGCCTGGCGCTGGCAGAAGCGCGAGGCGTTCGGCAATCGCGGCCAGGGCACCGCGGCGATCGATCAGGAGAAGCGGACGATGTGGGTCTTCGAGCCGCACGTGGCCGAACGGGTCTTCGAGGATTTTATCGCCGAGCACAAGATTCCCGTGTACCGGGACGAGTGGCTCGACCGCCGGTCCGGCGTGCGCAAGGAGGGCCCGCGCCTCGTCGCGATCACGATGCTGAGCGGCCAGACCTTCCGCGGCCGCGTTTTCATCGATGCGACGTATGAAGGCGACCTGCTGGCGGCCGCCGGTGTCCGCTACCACGTGGGACGGGAATCGAACGAGCGCTACGGCGAGCAGTACAACGGCGTCCAGAGGGACGTGCGCCATCACGGCCACTACTTCAAGGCCCAGGTGAGTCCCTACGTGGTTCCGGGCGATTCCGCGAGCGGCCTGCTGCCGCGAATCAGTACCGAGCCGCCGGGCGAGAGCGGGCAGGGGGATCACCGGGTCCAGGCCTACTGCTTCCGCATGTGCCTGACGCAGGCGCCGGAGAATCGCGTGCCCTTCCCCAAACCGCCGGGCTACGATCCGGGCCAGTATGAGCTGCTGCTGCGCGTGCTCGCCACCGGTTGGCGCGAGGTCTTTCACAAATTCGACGCGCTTCCCAACGCCAAGACCGACACGAACAACCACGGGCCTTTCAGTACCGACAATATCGGGATGAACTACGATTATCCGGACGCCTCCTACGCCCGCCGGCGCGAGATCGTCGCGGAGCATGAGACCTACCAGAAGGGCCTGATGTACTTCCTGGCGAACGATCCGCGCGTGCCGGAGGATGTCCGCGGCCCGATGAGCCGCTGGGGTCTGGCGCAGGACGAGTTCGTGGACAATGGAAACTGGCCCTATCAGCTCTACATCCGCGAGGCCCGCCGGATGGTGGGGCGGTACGTGATGACCGAGCACGATTGCCTGGTCCGGCGGCCGACCCCCGAGTCGGTCGGCATGGGCTCGTACGTGATGGATTCGCACAATGTCCAGCGCTACGTCACCAGGGACGGCTTCGTGCAGAATGAAGGGGATGTCGGCGTCAAACCGCCGCGGCCGTACCAGATCGCGTTCGGCGCGCTGCTGCCCAAATCCGAGGAGTGCACCAATCTCCTGGTCCCGGTCTGCGTCTCATCCTCCCATATCGCGTACGGCTCCATCCGCATGGAGCCGGTCTTCATGATCCTGGGCCAAAGCGCCGCGACCGCGGCCGTGTTGGCGATCGACGCCGACGGCCCGGTCCAAGGGGTGGAGTACGGCAAGCTGCGCGCCCGACTGCTTGCCGATGGCCAGGTTCTCGAGCGATAGGCCGGCCCCCTTGGGCCGGATCGTCGGCAGGGCGGGTGGAGAACCTGCCGTAGGTCTGGGCGTAGGAGATTATATTGGAGGACGTGCAAGTGGATTTGACAACGCTCGGCGGGATGGTAGCATAAAGCAGGCCGGCAGTCGCCGGCGCGTGCGGGCGAGGACGGCATGGGACACGAGTGCGAGAGGACCGCGGTCCGGTCGGCGCCGGAAGGATCGAGAGCACGGGCAGATTTGGCACGAGAAAGGCGTGGCAGGGAATGGGTCACCATAAGAAACACAAGAAACGCTCATGGGGTGGGGTGATGGAAGATAAAGCCAGATCGCAACCGGGACCGGTTGTGCCGTTGCGGCCGCCCGGCCTATCCCCGGCAGCGGCGGTTGGCTCCGAGGCGCAGTTTGAGGATGTCCGGCGTGCCATCGAGCGACAGAGCTACAAGGCGGCACTGGAGAAGGCCAAGGATCTCCACAAGCGGCTGGCCAGCGCCGAGTCGAGGGCCCTTCTGGTCGACGCCTACATCGCCCGCATCCAAGGGATGTTGGCCAAGGACCTGACCGCCGAGGCCAAGGCGCTGGCGGACCTGGTCGTCTCGCGCTTTCCCGAGGCGGCCGGCCGACTGGGCGGCTTGCAGCGCGGGCTGGCGGCGCAGACGGGCGACGTGGCGGCCTTGGCGGCGCCGCTGGCCGACCCGAATGCCACGCCCCAGCAGCGCGCGGAGGCCGAGCAGGCGGTTCGTCAGGAGCTTGTCGACTTGCAGGCCTTGGCGACCAGCCCGGCCCTGCCCGAGGATCATCCTCTGCGGGTCGCCGCGGGGGAACTGGCCCGGGCCTTTGCGGCGGTGACGACCGGTGAGGTGGACGAGGCGGCGATCGAGCTGGCCGGCGTCTCGCGTCGCAGCCCGCTGGCCCCCTGGAAAGCCCTGATCCGGGCGATCGCGAGCCTGTACCGCGGCCAAGATGAGAATTGCCGCCGACTGCTGGCGACCCTGGGCGACGATGCGGTGCCCGCGCGAGTTGCCGGCGTGCTGCATTCGATTCTGAACGAGTCCTGGGATGAATCCTTGACGCCGGCCGGGCGCCGCCTGGCGGAGAAGATCGTGGGACAGCGCCTGGAGCTGCGCACCACCTTGCGGGCTTTGGACGAGGCATTCTCCCGGAAGGATACTCGGGAGATCCCCCGGCAGATCCGTCAGGCGGTGCAACTGTGCCGGGCCACCTGTCCCGAGAAGCTGGAGCGTCTCAAGCAGCACATCTCCGTCAAGTGCGTAGTGATCGACTATCCGCCGGCGTCGGTGAGGTCGGCGATGGGAGGGCTGGCGACGCGCGATGCCTATTTCTACCGGCTGTTCGCCCGCGCCCTGGAGAGCCGCCAGGCGTTCCTCGAAGCCTGCGAGATGTGGGATCGCTTCCGCAACGCCGCTATCGAAGAGCGGCTTTTCGCCGCCGATGGGCCGGAAAACGCCTACCTGTACCTGCACATGGCGGAGCTGTTGCGGCATATGCCGCCGGAGCATCTGGAGGAGGCGCGGGAGGATTTCCGCGACTATCTCGACGATCTCGAAGAATGGGAGGACTTCGACGAGGACGAACTGGGGCCCTCTGGACTGCCGCGGCGCGGGACCCGGACGAAACGAAACCTGTACTTTCTGGCCCCGGAGCAGTTGTACGAGCGGGCCGTGGCGCTGCGCCCGGATGCCGAAATCTACAGGCAGTGGCTGGAATACGTGGAATCGGTCGATCACGCCGACCTCAAGCCTGATCCCGTCGCGCAGCAGTGGGCGGCGGAGTTCCCGGAGGATTCCCGACCGCTGCTGCACCTGGCCGAATCCGCGGAACAGCGGGACGCCTTCGACAAGGCCCTCAAGTACATCGAGCAGGCGGAGCGGCTGGGCGGGGTCGATCCCAAGGTCAAACGGGCGCGGTTTCGCCTCCTGGTGGCCAAGGCGGTGCGGCATCTCAAGCAGAAGAAGCCGGACTTGGCCGCCAAGGATTTCGTGCAGATCGAACAGCTTCCCGATGCGGCCCAAAAGGACCGGCCGGCCTTCGTCCTTTCGCTCAAGTGGATTCACGCGATTCTGCAGGGCGACCGGGCCTTGGCCACGCGTCTGCACGAGCAGGTTCGCGATCTTCTGGGAGGTCCCGTGGTGGCGGCCATCCTGCTGCTGAGCACGGCCCGCGAGGGCGCGCACAACTCCACCGAGACGGAGCAATTGCAGAAATGGCTCACCGCCTACACGGAGAAGGACATCGTCGGCGCGACCGTGCGGGTCTGTCAGATCGCCAAGGATGTCAATATCGAGACTCTCCTGCCCGGCAAGTGGGGCACGCTGCTCGCCAAGTGGTTCAAACGCTCGGACGGCGATCTCGACAGTGCGGGCCTGCTGACCATGGCAGAGGCGGCGTTGCCGGCCAATTGGCCGGAAGTGGCCTACTACTGCTGCGGGTACGGCCTGCAAAAGGGCGGCCCGCTGCAGGCGCGGCTGCTGTTCCTGCGGGGCAAGAGCCTGCCCTATTCCGAGGAGAAGCGCCGGCAGGACTGCTACGCCGCCGCCCTGGAGCTGGCCCGGCGGCTCCGCGATATGGACCTGGTGGCCGAGATCATGGATGCCAGCCGGCGGACTTTCGGTCCGTTCGGAGGGTTCGGCCCGTTCGGACCGGGTATGATGGACCTCGACGATCTTGCCATCGACGAAGAGACCCTCAAGAAGGTCACGGATTTCGAGCGCCGCACGCAGGAGTATCCGAAGGGCTCCGGGCTGCCGTTCTTTGGTGGCGGCGGTCCCCCCAAGCTGTGCCAGTGTCCGTCGTGCCGGCGCGCCCGGGGCGAGCTCCCCCCGCCAAGACCGCGGCGCAAGACGCGACGGGATGCCGACGAACGGTATCTCTTCGACGATATTTATGAGGAGGAAGAGGAATTCGAGGAGGAGATCCCGGACTTGTCGTCGGCGGTGCGGCCCCCGGTGACGGGACTGCCGCCGGAACTGGCTGGCCTGCTGGAAGAGATTGTCCGTCTCAGCGGCGGCCGGGCTCCGAAGAGCTTGAGAGAGCTGGAACAGCTCGTCGGCCGTCATCCCGAGCTCCGGCGGAAGCTGGAAGAGGCCATGCTCAACGACATGTCGGAAGATGAGCTCGATGCCCTTGACGAGTTCGAGGACGAGCCTCCCGGGCCGTTCTGGCCGCCCACCCGGCGCCGCGGCCGAAAGAAGAAGAAACGCAGACGGTAGAGGGATCGTCGCCCGGTTGCGGTTGCGACGCTCGTTTCGGTTGCGTCATACGTCCGGCCGTGCAGGCCATGCGCGACGCAACCGATCGACGAAACGAGCCGCGCAACCGCAACCGCTTGACGGTCTATGCACAAGGAGTGACACGTGAGCAGTGATGGCAAGACGATCGCGGCGGGGACCGGGCAGGACCCCTGGTCGGTTCTCGGCGTCTCGCCCGAGGCGGACGATGAGCAGGTGCGGGCGGCGTATGTCCGGAAGGTGAAAGAGTTTCCGCCCGACCGGGCCGGCCCGGAGTTTGAGAAGATCCGCGACGCCTACGAGCAGTTGAAGGACCCGTATCGACGCGCCAAGTACGTGATTCTGGGGGCGAACGCGGACCGTCCGCTGGAGTCGCTCCGGGAGGAGATGCCGGCCCCGCGACGGTACGTCGGTCCGGAGCCGTGGCTGGCGGCCCTGAAAGCGCAGCCCAAGGAACGCCGATGATGGAGTCCGACGCATATAGCAATATGCCTGAGCCGCAGGGCGAGGAGGTCCCGCCCGTGCCGCACGCGGAGAACCTGATCTCGCCCGAGCCGGCCGCCGACCGGGTAGGGTACGAAGGGCCAGGGCAGGATGCTCCCGCCGCGCCGGGGCCGCCGGCTGTTGCCCCGGCGCCTGATTGTCCTCCGCATGGCTCGACGGACCGGACGCACGTCCGCGAGCGGATCCTGCGGCGGTTCGAGACGTGGCTGGACGAGGTCCTGGAAGGCGAGGAGCCCATCCAGGGGATTGCCGCCGAGATCCTGGAGCAGCTTGAGAGCGATCCGGCGGTGTGCGAGTCCCAGGCGGCCGAAGCCGGCTGCGATCTGTACGCGCTATGGTCGACGGTTACCGCGATGACGGAAGAGACGAGGCTCCAGGGCCGGGCGTTCAAGCAACTGCACGACAGCCTGACCCCGATGCAGGAGGTGGTGGGATCGGTCGGCGACGTGCTCCAGCGGTATACGGCCAGCCTGGAGCAGCAGGACCAGCGCCTCAGCGAATCGACCCGGCAGGCGGTTCTGCAGGAGGTCCTGGAGACCCTCCTTGACGTGCGGGACCGGCTGGTCCGCGGCGCGGACACCGTGACGACCTGGCTGGAGCGGCCCCTCGAACCACTGTCGGCGACTCCTAGGCCTTGCCTGGCAAGGCGCCTGTGGCGAAAGGTCTTTTCGCGGCCCCAGACCCAGGCGGCGCAACTGTCCTCGGTGGAGGGACCGCAGGAAGGGACTGCCCCCGAGGCGGCCGATGCCGCGCGGGAGGCCGTCCGGTCTTTGCTCAAAGGATATCTTCTGGCCCGGGAAGTCCTGGACGAGGCCCTGGCGCGCTTCGGCGTCTGTCCCATGGATTGTGTGGGAGAGCCGTTCGATCCCGCCACGATGAGAGCGGTCGATATCGATTCGCAGTCGGACGCCGAGGATGGGACGGTGCTGGAGGTGTATCGCCAGGGGTATCGGTGGCACGACGCCGTCTACCGCCCGGCGGAAGTCAAAGTCGCCAGGAAAAGGAATGGAATGGTGGAAGATGAGTGATAATGGAGTTATCGTAGGGATCGATCTGGGGACCACGCTTTCCGAGGTGTCCGCCCTGGTGGGCGACCGGCCGCGGGTGCTCGGCCCGGGCGCCAAGATGCTGCCCTCGTGCGTCGGGCTCTCGCCGCAGGGGCAACTGCTGATCGGCGAGCCGGCCCGCAACCAACTGCTGGTGTACCCGGAGCTGACGGTCCGCAGCGTCAAGCGCCACATGGGCACCAACGACCGCTTCGAGCTGGGCGACAAGAGCTTCAGTCCGCCCGAGATCTCCGCGCTGATCCTGCGCGAGCTGGTGCAGTGGGCCGAGCAGGAGCTGCAGACGAAGGTGACCCGGGCGGTCATCACCGTGCCGGCGTATTTCTCCGACGCCCAGCGCCAGGCCACGCGCGAGGCGGGCGAGCTGGCCGGCCTGGAGGTCGTTCGCATCCTCAACGAGCCCACCGCCGCCAGCCTGGCGTACGGCTTCGAAGACCAGACCCGCCGGACCGCCCTGGTCTATGACCTCGGCGGCGGGACGTTCGACGTCTCCCTCGTGTCCATCGAAGGCGATGTCACCGAGGTCCTCGCCAGCCATGGCAACAACCATCTCGGCGGCGACGACTTCGACCAGTTGATCCTGGACAAGCTCCTGAAGGAATTCGAGACGCGCCACCACGTGGACCTGAAGGACCGCAACCCCGTGTCGTACTCGCGTCTGCGCTGGGCCGCGGAAGAGGCCAAGAAGAAGCTCAGCAGCGAGCAGTACGTCCGGATTCGGGAAGAGGCCCTGGCGACCGGTCCCGGCGGGGCGCCGCTGCATCTGGACCTGGAGCTGTCCCGCGAGGAGTACGAGGCCATGATCCGGCCCCTGCTCGACTCGACCATGGAGAGCGTGTTCCAGGCGCTCGGCGACGCCGGCAAGCGGGCCGAAGATATCGACGTCGTCCTGCTGGTGGGCGGCTCGACCCGCACGCCGCTGGTCCGCCAGTTGCTGGAAGAGCACGTGGGCGCCCCGGTGCGGCAGGACATCCACCCGGACCTATGCGTCGCCCTGGGCGCGGGCCTGTTGGCGTCGCGCCTGGCGGGTCACGATGTCCACCGCGTGCTGGTCGATGTCTCGCCGTACTCGTTCGGACCGTCCTACCTGGGCCCGCGGGACGGCGAGATGTATCCGTACTGCTACCGGCCTATCATCAAACGCAACACGCCGCTGCCGGTGACCCGTACCGAGCGGTACTTCACCGCGGCGCCGTATCAGACCGCGGTCGAGGTCTCCATCTTCCAGGGCGACGACCCGGACGCCCTGAAGGACATCCTCGTAGGCAACTTCCTCGTGGAGGGCCTCACGCCGGTCCCGGAGGAAAACGAGGTCCTGTGCCGCATGAGTCTCGACATCGATGGAATCCTGCGGGTCGAGGCCATCGAGAAACGGACCGGGTTGTCCAAGCACATCCTCATCAAGGACGCGATCAAGCCCAAGAGCGAGGCTGAGCTGGCCCACGCCCGGGCCCGCCTGCGGCACCTCTACTCCGAGCGGGCGCACGCGACCGAGGCCCGGTGGGAAGAGACCGTGGAGGCCGCGCCGGAAGCGGCCGCGGAGACCGCCGTGCCGTCAGCTCCGGGCGGTCCGCCCGAGGCCGAGCTGATGGCCCAGATGGCCGAGGCCCAGCGGCTGATCGACCGCTCCCGCGAGCTGCTGCCCGCGGTCCACGATGAGGACAAGGAAGAGATCGTCGACCTGCACGAGAAGATCCAGGAGGCGATCGATGCCGCCAACCAAGAGGCCCTGGCGGCCGCCGTCGAGGCGCTGCGGGAGCTGTTGTTCTTCATTGAAGGGAAGTAGCCGCAAGACGCGGAAATTCCAAATTCGAAATCCCAAATCTCAAACAAATTCAAAATCCAAAGCACAAATGACCAAAACCCAGTACTGCGTTTCAAAAGTTCCGAGACTATGAGGAGGAGGTTGCTTCGTCGCTGAAGCTCCTCGCAATGACATGATTGCCGCGCTCGGCCAGCCTCGCTCGCAATGACATACAGCCGCCGGTTATGTCATTGCGAGGAGCGCAGCGACGAAGCAATCTCAACCCGCACGAGCGCCGGAAGAGGTTGTTGCTCTTCGCCCGCAATGACGTGTTTTGCGTTTTGAACGTTTGGATTTGTCTCGGATTTCGAGCTTCGGATCTGGCTCTCGTTTTCTGCATCGAAAGGAGGTGATCTGCGATGCACAGTCCACCGCAATGTCCGGTCTGCCGGGCCCGGTTCCGGGGGCAGACGGCGTGTCCGCGGTGCGGGGCGGACCTGTCGCGCCTCATGTTCGTCGCCGCCTGCGCCCAGCGGCTGCGCCGCCGGGCCCGCCAGGCGCTGTGCGAGGGGCACTATCGCGCGGCCCTGGAACTCGTCGCCGAGGCACAGAACCTGCATTGCACGCCGCGCGGCCACAAGCTGGCGCAGATCGCCCGCCTGCTCGACATGGTCTCCATCCGCCGTTGAGCGCGTCGTGCGTCGTGCGGAAGACGCGCGGCGCGTCCGACGGGTGGCATCGCCCAGGCCAGGGCAATCGCATGTTCGACGAGGACGCCGTTTGGAGTTCCGCGTTTACGCGGGTCGGAACCGTCCCGCCTTCCACGCCGGCAAAACCTCGAACCGCGGCGCGGTCTGGACCCGCCTCATGAGTCTTGACGAGCAAGTTCGGTAATATGTAGGGTGGGGCT
>VGYL01000182.1 GCA_016872975.1 Planctomycetota bacterium | reverse complement strand
CTAGTACCACAACGCTACGATTTGTCCCTCGGTTTGACATAAGCTACGCTAGAACAGGAGGTTATGAAAATGTCACCCCGTAGCCTTATTGGCGTTAAGGCGCCGAAGTGACATTCCCGTATCTCATTGTTTCATAATGACTTACGACTACTGCGGTCCCACAAGATAGCGTTGTAGTACTAGGCCGCGGGCGGTAAGACCGCGTTCTTGGGGGCGCCAGTTCAGACCGCCAATCAGACCGCCAAGGGGACCCCTGGGAATCGGCCCAAAAACCGCGTTTCTTGCCCGCGCCAGTGCCGACGGCCAAGCCGGCCGTGCGGCCGCCAGGGTTCCTGTCCCCCAAAAACCGCATTCTTGGCCGCGCCAGATCAGACCGCCAATCAGACCGCCAAAGATCCGTGTGTCTGGGCCGAAAACGGCGTTTTCAGGGGCGCCAGTGCGGATACTGTCATCAGAGCGCCATGCCATAGTGGTTGGCGGTCTGAATTTTTCGCGTAAGAACGCCCATCACGTGGGGCATTTGGCGGAGTGAGTTTTTCGCGTGAAAATGGGGCTCTTGGGGCCTGGTTCCGTTGCGGCCGCGTTGTGGTGGCGCGCGTCCGGAACATCTCCTCGTAGGGCGAGCGTCCCCGCTCGCCGGAAGTCGGGCGAGGACGCCCAACCCACGAAGAAACGCCGCGCGGCGTCACTACAAACACGCCTACCGTCGCATGGCTCAACACACTCCGGTGAGCATCTTTGGATAAACGTGAGTATCTTTGGGAAAAGGTGAGTGTCTTTGGCCGGGGGTGAGCATCTTTGGCCGGTGGCCCCCATCTTGCGGCTTTCACCTACTTTCCCGCCGGGCGGGAGGGCCTGCGGAATTGCGGCTCGTCCGGTTTTCGCGTACTTGCCTGATCGAGACACGGCCGCCTACCGGCCGCGAAGCGGCTTCGCGACTCGCAATGACATATTCGGGTCCATTCTGTCAGAGGCTCATTGGATTCCGTTCCCGCGGTGCAGGAATCACGCGCCGGCGATCTCGCGTTTGATCTGGCTCAGGAGGTTGATCGCCTCGATGGGCGTCAGGTTGTTGACGTCGATCGTGGCGAGCTTGTCGAGGACGGATTTGTGCTTCTGGATGAACAGGGCGTCGCCGTCGGGCTCTTTGGTCTTGTGCTTGGCGAGGCGCTCGGCCTTGGCCTCTTTGGCGAAGACCGATTCGAGCTCTTCCAGGATCTCCTTGGAGCGGGCGAGGATGGGCTTGGGCAGGCCGGCGAGCTTGGCGACGTGGATGCCGTAGCTCTTGTCGGTGCCGCCGGGCAGGATGCGGTGCAGGAAGACCACCTCGTCCATCCACTCGCGGACGGCCACGTTGCAGTTGCGGATGTTGCCGAACAGTTCGGCCAGCTCGGTCAGCTCGTGGTAGTGCGTGGCGAACAGGGTCCGGCATTTGAGCCGCGTGGCCAGGTGCTCGGTGATGGCCCAGGCCAGGGCCAGGCCGTCGTAGGTGCTGGTGCCCCGGCCGACCTCGTCGAGGATCACGAGCGACCGGACGGTGGCGTTGTTGACGATGTTGGCGGTCTCGGTCATCTCGACCATGAACGTGGACTGGCCCCGCACCAGCTCATCGGAGGCGCCGACGCGGGTGAAGATCCGGTCCACCAGGCCGATCTCGGCCTCCCTGGCGGGAATGAAGGAGCCGGCCTGCGCCATCAGGGTGAGCAGCGCGATCTGGCGGATGTAGGTGCTCTTACCGCTCATGTTGGGGCCGGTGATGACGGCGATGTCGCCCACGCCGTCGCCGAGCTCGACGTCGTTGGGCACGAACTCGGCGCCGAGCATCTCCGCGAGGACCGGGTGCCTGCCTTCCCGGATCACCAGGCGGCCGTCGCCGGTAACTTTGGGCCGCTGGTAGTTGCGCCGGCCGGCAATGTAGGCGAGGCACGCGAGGCAGTCGCACTGGGCGACCGTCTCGGCCAGTTGCTGCAGGCGCGGGATGTACTGGGCCGCCTGGGCCCGCAGGTCCTCGAACAGCCGCAGCTCCAGTTCCAGGGCCCGCTCCTCGGCGGTCAGGACCTCGCTCTCGTACTCCTTGAGCCGCTCGGTGATGTAGCGCTCGGCGTTTTTGACGGTCTGCTTGCGGATGTAGTCGGCGGGGACCTTGTCGGCGGCGGCGTTGGTGATCTCGATGTAGTAGCCGAAGACCTTGTTGAAGCCGACTTTCAGGTTGGCGATGCCGGTCCGCTGGGCCTCCTGTTTCTGGTAATTGCGGAGCCAGCTTTGGCCGTCCTTCGAGATGGACCGCAGGCGATCGAGCTCCGGGGAGAAGCCGTTGCGGATGACGCCGCCGTCGCGCAGATGCGTGGGACAGTCCGGCTCGACCGCGGATTCCAGCAGCGCGGCCAACTCGTCCATGCTGTCGCACTGCTGGGCGAGGCGGGTATTCAGATTCGCCTGCAGGCCGCCCAAGAGCTCCCGCAGCCTGGGCACCTGCCGCAACGTGCGGACGAGGCCGAGCAGATCGCGCGGACTGGCGCGGAACGTGCTGATGCGGGCGGCGATCCGCTCGGTGTCCGCGATGTTGGACAGCAGCTCGCGGATGGCGGTCAGCGTCTGCAGATTCTCTTTCAATTCCTGGACCGCGTCCTGCCGCAACTCGATAGCGGGCACATCACACAGCGGCAGGCACAGCCAATTGCGGAACATCCGGCCACCCATGCCGGTCAGCGTCTCGTCGAGGCAGGCGAGCAGCGAGCCCCGGCGGCTCTCGGCCCGGATCGTCTGGAGGATCTCCAGGCTGCGCAGAGAAACCGGGTCGATTTGCATGAAATCCCGGCGGCTGATCTTGCGCAGGCTCTGGATGTGGCCGAGCGTGGTCTTCTGCGTCTCGCTGAGGTATTCGAGAACCGCGCCGGCGGGCGGAATGAGGTCCTGGTCGCCGTCGCCGAGACCGAAGCCCTCCAGCGTGGCGGTGCCGAAGTGCTTGAGCAGCCGCTGCCGGGCCTGGTAAGGATCGAAATACCAACTTGGCCGCTCCGTGATGATGGACCGGGTGAGCCGGCCGATATCGTTGGCGAGCCGACGGGTCTCCACCTCGAACAGCTCGCCCCGGCGGTCGGCCAGCAGGCACTCGGCGGGAGCCAATCGCTGCAACTCGCTGAGCAAGTCTTTCTCCAGGACGCGCTGGACGAAGAAATGTCCGGTCGAGATATCGACCCAGCTCAGCGCCGCGTAGCCCTTGGCATCGAGGTCGATAGCGCAAAGGAAATTGTCCTTCTTATTTTCGAGGAGCATGTCGTCCGTGAGGGTACCGGGCGTCACGATCCGAACGACATCGCGTTTGACGACCCCCTTGGCGGTCCTGGGGTCCTCGACCTGCTCGCACACGGCGACGCGATAGCCCGCCTGGAGCATCTTCTTGAGGTAGCCGTCGATGGCATGGTACGGCACGCCGGCCAGCGGAATCGGGTTCTCGCTGCCCTTGTCCCGGCTGGTCAGCGTCAGCCCGAGCACCTTCGAGCACGTCTTGGCGTCCTCATAGAAGGTCTCGTAGAAGTCGCCCATCCGGAAAAACAGGATGCAGTCCGGGTGCTTGGTCTTGAAATGCTGAAACTGCCGCATCGCCGGACTGAGATTTTCCATCGGTCGTGTCATATAAATGGATTATACACCCCCCGGCTCATTTCACAACCGCGCCGCTCCGTCAGGCTCACGAATCCTTTTGACCCGCAGATGCGCATGGCGTATACTGGTCACCGATGGGAAAGTCATTGTCGTGAGGTCAGAAATGGATGCTGCAAAGATCGCGCGTGAAATGGCTTCATTGCCGCCGGAAGCACAGAAACAAGTTCTTGACCTTGTGGTGTTTCTCAAGGCGCGATACCTCTCTGCTGCTACGGGCGGAAGAGTAAAACGAAGGCTCACCAAGGAACCGTTCATTGGCATGTGGCGCGATCGTAAGGACATGCACGATAGCACGGCTTGGGTGCGAAAGTTACGTCAATGCCAGTGGGAGCATAGCCGGTGAGCATTCTGACGATCGTCGACACCGATATCCTGATCGACGTCGGCCGGGAGGTCCCCGAGGCCGTAGAATGCCTGGCACATATCGAGGAGCATTCGGTACCAGCAGTAAGCATCATCTCGCAGATGGAACTATTCGTGGGTTGCCGGGACAAGACCGAGCAGCGACGCACCGAACGGTTTCTTGCAGGATTCTATGTAGTGAAGCTGACGGAGCAGGCTTCCGACGTGGCGATCAACCTGTTGCGTCAATATCGGCTACGTTATGGGCTGGCGATCCCGGACGCCCTGATAGCCGCAACAGCTATCGCAATGAATCAGCCGCTCGTATCCAAGAATCAGCGAGACTATCGGTTCATCAAGGGACTGCAACTGCTGCCGTATCCTCAACCGAACAAGCTGTAGGCGGTCAACATGGATCGCTTATGAAGTAGGGTCCACCGCCTCATTACAGTGAGCCTTACGCGATCTCCTTGCTTCAAGCGGAGGGAGAAATCAGCGGTGATTCCAGCAACTGCGACAGGATATCATGGGCCAGGACTCTGGAGCTGCTGCGCTGGAGCCTCCTGAGCAAGTGCCGCTGCCGGTCGGTGAAAGCCACGGGCAGATGCGGGGTAAACTCCACTACGTTACAGATGCGGTGGATGGCGTGAATCAGATCCTCGATGCCGCGGCCCTGCCTGGCGCTGATTGGGACGGCCGGGCCCGGTCGGTTGAGGAAATGTGCAGGATCAAAGTGGGAAGGTAGATCGTCTTTGTTGAGAACCGGGATGACCTTCTTCCCGGCCAGCGGCTCCAGCGCCGATTCGGTGAGTTGTTCGGCCGGTTGGCTGCGATCCAGGACCAGCAAGACCAGATCGGCCCGTTGGATGATCTCGAGACTCCTCTGCTGGGCGGCCTGATCGACGGCATCGGCGGCACGTAGCGACGGGTCGAGCCCGGCGGTGTCGATGATCGTGGCGGCCAAGGGCGGGAGGTGAATCTCGGCGGAGACCCAGTCGCGCGTGGTGCCGCGGGTCTCCGAGACGATCGCTTTTTCGCGGCCGGCCAGGGTATTGAGCAGCGTGCTCTTGCCCGTGTTGGGGGGGCCGACCAGGGCGATCGTGCAGCCGGAGACGATGAGGCGAGCCGGCTCACTAAACTTGAGGATGTCCCCGGCCTCGGCGGCGATCGCTTCCAGAGGCGTCGAATCGAGACGGTCCTGCCACTGCCGGACCTTTTCCGACAGGCCGGCCTTGACTTGGTTGGCGATAATCGCGGCACCCGCCATCGTCTTGACGGTGGTGAGAGCCAGTTTCGCCTCGACCCGGATCGAATCGCGCGGTTCGTCGCGTGCCAGAATTCGGGCCAGCAGTTGCTCCGACGGTACGGCTTGCGCCCCTTGGCGGCGCAACAATGCCATGAGTCTCTCGACGATCAGCGGATTGCCATGACAATGAATCGCGAAACAGCACGGGCCTTCGCAGCCGACCGTGACTTCATCCAATGTCGCGCCGTTATCGACAATGTGGCCGAGCAGAATCCGGCCTTGGACCAACTCGAATGGTGCACCGTCTTTCTTGCGGAATATTCCGCGCAGGAGCGTCTCGGCCGTAGCGCCGAAGAGCTGAACCGTGGCAATGGCTCCCAGGCCCGGACCGGTCATTGCCGCTGCATAGACAGGCATAACCACGTGGCCCGCCCTTTCAGATCAGTTCCTCGCTCTTTTCCTCGACGTACTTCATGTAGGCCAGGACGATGCCTTTGATGACCAGGTGCGGGACGTAGTTGTCCACGAAGGGGCAGTCCTCCTTGATGGTCTCGGCGCCGGAGCCGGTGATGATCGTCTGAGGCCAGCGGCCGATCTCCTCGGCGTACCGGCGGATGATCTCCTCCATCGCGCCGATGATGGAATAGTACAAGCCGCAATTGATCGCATCGGCGGTGTTCTTGCCGTAGGGTCCGCTGGGCCGGTGGACCGGAGGAATCTTCGGCAGTTGGGCCGTGTGGTCCTTCAGCGCCTGGGCGCTGATCTCAAAACCCGGGCAGATCACGCCGCCCTGGAAGACGCCGTGCTGATCGACGAGATCGATCGTCACTGCCGTGCCGAAATCCGCGACGACGACCGCATCTTCGACGACGTCATACGCCGCGGCCGCCGCGACCACGCGGTCCGTGCCGACCTTGCGGGGGTCGTCCACCCAGACCGTGATCGGCAGCGGGATATCCTCGCCGATCACGCGGATGTTCTCGCTGAGATCTTCCGCCGCGATCTGCCGGACCAGCTCAGTCCAGGCGGGCTTGACACTGCTGACGACAATGACGCCGTTGCGCTTGTGCTCCCTGGAGTTCTCCAGAATGGGGATCTTCTGCCAGGAATCGGTCAAGCACTCCCGCAACTCGGTCCCAACTCCGCCTGGGATGGTGCGGATGAAGTCCTCGGTGCCGTCGAGAAAGAGCCCGACACCGATATTCGAATTTCCAATGTCTACCGCGATGACGTTCATATCTCGTTACCAGAACTCCAGTGGGCGTCCGCCCTCGCTTCCCTGTCCATGATCTGCCGTTGGGTACAACTCCACCTATCGTACGCATACGGCCGCCCTCTTGTGCACCACGGCGTCCGCGTGGCGTTCTTTCTACCGTCTTCCCGGCCCCGTGTCAACGTGCGAGGCGGATTGGGCGGGCGGCTCCCCGCAGCAAAAAGAGGCGGCTCTGAAGGATTGGACGAAATCGCATAGACGGCATTTCGCAAGTCCTGAGACTATGGAATGGAGATTGCTTCGTCGCTGAAGCTCCTCGCAATGACATACTTGGGCACCCTATGTCATTGCGAGCGAGGCTCGCCGAGCGCGGCAATCCACCACCCATAGTCGCGGTACTTATAAAACGCGGCAATGGGTCTCAGCCAGGCCGGCGCGCGGATCCGGGCTGACGGCGTTTGGTCCCCTGGAAGGCGTATCCCAAGACCCCCAGCAGGGCCACGGCCGACAGGTGCTGAAGCACGCCCGTTCCCATGTCGTGGCAGTGCGAGGCAACGCCGATGTCGATCCTGCGAATGAGAAAATCGAGCAGAATGCCGCCCCCGAGGGCGCTGCCGGCTACCGTCAGAAGGTACAGGATGGCGGTGCGCCGGCCGAGCGTGTTCCAGATCGTGGTCAGAGCGGCAGCGTTGGTGGCCGGCCCTGTGATCAGGAAGACCAAGGCGGCGCCCGGGCTGAGGCCCTTGAGAATCAAGGCCGCCGCGACCGGCACGGAGGCCGAAGCGCAGACGTAGAGAGGGATGCCGATCAGCATCATCACCAGCATGGCAGGCAGACCCCGGCCCAGCCGGGCGGCGAAGAAATCGTCCGGCACCACCGTCGAGATCAACGCCGCGATCGCCAATCCGACCAGCAGCGGCTTGCCGATATCCCGCGGCAGGGTGACAAAGGCATACTTCATGCCGTCAAGGAACTTGCGCCCGGGGGAGACCGCAGGGTGGCAACAATAGGGCTTGCCGGCCGCCTGGGCAGGCAACGGACCCTCCGAAGATGGACTGAGAGCCGTGCCGGCTTCCATCTTCTGCCCGCCGTCCGCCGGTAGCGGCTCCGCGCGGCTCGCTTCCCGTCCGAAAAGGTTCACCAGCACCCCGCCGACCAGACCGGTAACGAGCGCCGCCAGAGGCCTGAAGATGGCGAGAACCGGTCCCAGCAGGCTGTAGGTGACGAGAATGCTGTCGACGCCCGTCTGCGGGGTGGACAGCAGGAAAGAGATGGTCGATCCCTTGCTCGCCCCGTGCTTGTGCAGGGACATCGAGACCGGGATCACGCCACAGGAGCACAAAGGCAGCGGAATGCCGAACAGGGACGCCTTCAGCACCGGCCAGAGACCCGGCCCGCCGAGATGCCGCTCCACCATCTTCTGCGAGACCAGGACCGAAAGCAATCCGGCCACAAAGAACCCGAACAACAGATACGGGGCCATCTCGGCGACCGTCGCCCAGAAATCGGCCGCCATTTGCACCAGGAATTCAAGCATAGTCTATCTTCTGGCCTCAACCATCGGTCCGGCCTTCACCACTTCGCTGCGGATCATGCTGCCGCGCAGAGAGACGGTGATATCCAGAAAACTCATCGCCTTGCCGCTGCGGGCGATGGCCTCGCGGGCCACGCGGGTCAGCCCGGAACAGCACGGCACCTCCATATGTACGACCATCAGGCTGCGAAGGTCGTTCGAGCGCACGATCTGAGCCAGTTTTTCGATGTAGGCTTGAGCGTCGTCCAGCTTTGGACAGCCGATGATGATGCTGTGGTCCTTGAGAAACCGCCGGTGGAAATCCCCCACCGCCACAGGAACACAGTCCGCCACGAGCAGGAGGTCCGCGCCGGCAAACTGCGGCGCGGTCGGCGCGACGAGGGTCAGTTGCACGGGCCAATGGTGCAACTGCGACGGGATCTCCGCGGCGTCAGTATCGGGGGCGGGCTTCGAGGCCTCCTGCTTCTGCCACTGGTGCGCCGCCAGGCCCGGGCATACGAACGACGGTGGCTCGTGCGGCGGCTGCGCCAGGTGCGCCTGGACGGCCTTCTCGTCGAACTCGTCCGCCTCGCGCGGCTCAATGGTGATTGCCCCCTCAGGACAGTGGCCGAGACAGGCGCCCAAGCCGTCGCAGTACGAGTCGCTCACCAGCCGGGCCTTGCCGTTGACGATCTTGATCGCCCCCTCGGCGCAGGCGGTCACACACAGCCCGCAGCCGGTACACTTGTCTTCATCGATTTTGACGATATTTCGCACAGCCATTTCTAATCTCCGATCTTTCTTGCGACACGCGTCGCGCCTGTCTTGGCCGGCCGTGTCAGGACTCCAAGCCTTGGCTTGTAGTGTGCTCGCAAGAGCATAAGAGAAAGGAACAGATCGTTTCTCTCTCCATGCTCTTGTAAGATATGCTCTTACGAGCACACTACGAACGTGGGCCTCGCCAGGCCAATTGTTGGGTGGCATCGTCCAGCACCGCCGGACGATGCCACCCCTCGCGTATAGAATGCGAACGTTTGCTCATGTGCCCAGCGTTGCCGCCAGGTCCTCTTTCACCATACCAATCGGTTTGATTGCGAACTTGTCCACCAGCACGCTCAAGACGTCGGGGGTCACAAAGGCCGGCAGGCTCGGACCGATGCGGATATCGCGGACACCCAGGTACAACAGGGTCAGCAGAATCGCCACCGCCTTCTGCTCGAACCAGGACAGGACCAAAGACAGCGGCAGATCGTTCACGCCGACGCCAAAGGCGTTGGCCAGGGCCACGGCGATCTGGACCGCCGAGTAGGAGTCGTTGCACTGGCCCACGTCCAACAGCCGCGGGATGCCCTCAATCTGACCGAATTCCAGTTTGTTGAAGCGGAACTTGCCGCAAGCCAAGGTCAGGATCACGCAGTCATTCGGCACCTGCTCGGCGAACTCGGTATAGTAGTTGCGCCCGGGTTTGGCCCCGTCGCAGCCGCCGATGAGGTAGAAACGCCGGATCTTGCCCTGCTTGACCAGGTCGATCACTTTGCCCGCCACGCTCATGACCGTGTTGCGGCCGAACCCGACGGTGATGTACTGCGCCGGGGCATCCTCGGGAAATCCGGGGGCCGCCAGCGCCGCCTCGATCACCGGCGTGAAATCGCCGTCGGTGATGTGGACCATGTCCGGCCAGCCGACCAGGCCCGCGGAGAAGATCCGGTCCTGGTAGCTGTCCTTGGGCTTCTGCAGGCAGTTGGTCGTCATCAGGATCGCGCCGGGGAAGGCCTCGAACTCCGTCCGCTGGTCTTGCCAGGCCCCGCCGTAGTTGCCGACGAGGTGTTTGTACTTCTTCAGACCCGGGTAGGCGTTGCACGGG
>VGYL01000181.1 GCA_016872975.1 Planctomycetota bacterium | reverse complement strand
GGCGCCCGCCCGGATCTCCTTGGGATAGCGGACCAGCAGCGGCATCTGCAGGGACTCCTCGTACATGAACCGCTTGTCGAACCACCCGTGCTCGCCCAGGAAGAAGCCCTGGTCCGAGGTGTAGATCACGATGGTGTTGTCGGCCAGGCCCGATTCGTCGAGGTAAGCCAGCACGCGGCCCACGCTCTCATCGACCGACGCGATGCAGGCCAGGTAGTCCTCCATGTACCGCCGGTACTTCCAGCGGACCAGGTCTTTGCCCTGCGGATTGGCTGCCTGGAAGGCCTTGATCTTGGGCCCATAGGCCGCATCCCACTGGGCCTTCTGCTGGGCCGTGAGGTTGTTGGGCGGCACGAGCTTGACATCCCGGTCGGTCATCGTCTTGGCGATGGACATGTCCTGCTCTTTGGCGGCCCGGCCCCGGCCGGTGTAATCGTCGAACAGCGTCGGCGGCTCCGGGATCTCCTTGTCGTCGAAAAGCGTCAGGTACTTCGGGGCCGGCTCCCAGGAGCGGTGCGGGGCCTTGTGGTGGAACATCAGGTAGAACGGTTTGTCCCCCTTGCGCTCCTTGAGCCAGCGCAGGGCGTGGTCGGTGATGATCTCCGAGACATAGCCTTCGTGCTTCTTGCGCGTCCCCATCTCGATCAGCATCGGGTTGTAGTACAGTCCCTGGCCCGGCAGGATGTTCCAATAGTCAAAGCCGGTCGGGTCCGATTGCAGGTGCCATTTGCCGATGACGGCTGTTTCGTAGCCCGCCTGCTGGAGCAGCTTGGGAGCGGTCTGCTGGGCGCCGTCGAATTTCTTGCTGTTGTCGATGTGGCCGTTGAGGTGGCTGTACTTGCCCGTGAGGATTACCGCCCGGCTCGGCGCACAGATCGAATTCGTGCAGAAGCAATGTTCGAACCGCATCCCCTCTTTCGCGAGGCGGTCGAGATGGGGCGTGTGGTTCATCTTGCTTCCGTAGCAGCTTATCGCCCCGGTGTCGTGATCGTCGCTCATGATAAAGAGGATATTGGGCCGCTTGCCTCCGGCCCCCTGGCCCCGGCTGATCCCGCGCGGAAGCACCGCCCAGGCCCCAGCCGAACCCGCCAACAGGCCCAGATTCCGGAGAAACGCTCGTCTCGTCTGCTGTCTCATGTTCCTTCCTTTCGCTGCTGCTCCCGATAATCCCGGCCGGCCAGACTCCTCTGGCAGGACTCCCGCCAGCCGTCGAGTTTCGTCTTCATCGCGGCCACCCGCGCCGGGTCCTCGGCCGCCAGGTCTTTCGTCTCGCCCGGGTCCGCCACCAGATCGTAGAGCGCATAGCTCCGGCCCCGATCCTGGCTGTAAAGCTTGTACCGCTCGTCCATCAGCGCCACCTGCGTGCCCGACTCAAAGGCGATGGGCGCTGGGCGATCTCTCCTCGTCCCTTCGAGCAGCGGCCGCAGGCTGATACCGTCCACCGGCTCAGGCTGTCCCTGCGCGCGGAAGCCGAGAAGATCGAGCACGGTCGGATAATAGTCGGCCGTGCAGCAAGGGACGTCGGTCACCTGCCCGCCTTGGATGCGGGCGGGCCACTCCAGCAGGGCCGGCACACGAATGCCGCCCTCCAACAGATCGCGTTTGCGCCCGCGGAAGGGGCCGGCCGAGCCGCGGTTTCGCCCCTGTGTGCCGTCTTTGCCCTCGGGCCCGTTGTCGCTGCAGAACCACAGCATCGTGCTGTCCGCCGCATTCAGTCGCCGCAGTTCCGCGCGGAGCCGGCCGATCTGCTCATCCAGCGCGGTGATGCAGCCGTAGTAGTGCTGCTCGCCCTCGCTGTACGACGCGTACATCTGCTTGTACGGCGGGCCGGCCACGACCGGTGCGTGCGGGGCATGGAACCAGATGACCGCAAAGAATGGCCGGCCGGCCGCGACCGCCTGACGCATGAACGGCAGTGCCCGGTCCATGATGATGCGCGAGTCGCACCCCGCGAGCTTCTCGGTGACGTTGCGCCCGTTGTGCCAGTAGAGGGCCCGCACGTCATGGCTCTTGCCGTGGGAATTCGCCGGCTCGTACGGGTCCCAGGTCGCGACCGCGAATTCCGTGGAGAACCACTCCTCGAAGCCGCTCCTGCCGGGTGTCATGCAGTTCTCTTTGGGGTTGCGGCCTGCCCCCTTGCCCGAGTAATCCGGCAGCAGCGTGCCCAGGTGCCACTTGCCAAAATGGCCCGTTGCGTAGCCCTGGTCCCGGAGCACCTCCGCCAGCGTGACTTCCTCGTCCCGCAGGTGGCCCTCGTTGGCGAAGAAGATGCCGTAGCGATACGGGTGCCGGCCCGTCAGGCAACTGCCGCGGGTCGGCGAGCAGACCGGCGCCGCCGCATAGAACCGCGTGAACCGCAGCCCTCCTGCCGCCATGGCATCCAGGTTCGGGGTTCGGATGACGGCATTGCCGTTGAAGCCGGGGTCGCCCCACCCGAGGTCGTCCGCCATGCACAGAATGATATTCGGCTTCCCGGTCCCCGCGCCCGCCTGGGCCACGGCCCGCGGCAGGAATGCCGTGCACGCCCCCGTTGCGATGGAACGCAAAAATTCTCTGCGGCCGATCATAACTGTTGTCCTCCCGGCTCGATCCGGGTCCGGGACCTTGCCCACGCCCCATCGAGCACGCCCATGATACGTCCTCCCGCGATCCTTGTCCATACCATAGAGGGTGTGCGAGAAGCCAGCCTTCTCTGGGTGGCGTCGTCAAGCGGAGTCTTCGGAGCTTGGCGATGGCAATCACGACACGGGATTCGTCGCGGAACCGGCCCGGGGCATGGTTCAAGAAACAGCTTTTTCGGGTAACAGAGAACGGGTGGCAGCGGCAAGCGCAGTCTTCGGAGCTTGCCGATGGTCTTGCTCCTCCGCCATCGGCAAGGCCTGCGCAAAGCCTCCGCCCTTGCCGCTGCCACCCACCCAGACTGTTACCCGGGTCTGAACCAGGCCCGGTCCGGGCATTTCAGGCTTTCCTGGCGCGAGCATCCGAAGTGCCGCGCGCGCCCGGACTCATCGTGGACCCGCCCCACCACCGGGAAGCAACCCCGGTACGCCCATACCGGAGGGAGGCGAAAAAGACGAGCCGTCCGGCGGGCCGTCGTGCGCGCCGGAGGGCGGACCCGAGAGGTCCCGGCCTTCCAGGCCTCTCCAGGCCACCGTCGGGTCGAGACGCGCGGACGACTGTCGGAAGCTGCCCACCAAAGCGGTGGTCGTGGACGAAATCGTATCGAGGCAGACGAGCAGAACCACCACGTGCGCGAGGAGGAAGGTGAGCCGGACAAGGGCGTGCCCCCAGGTGCGGGGACGCAGAAAGACGCGGATGCCGGCGTAGATGACCAGAGCCAGCGTCACCACGGCCAGCATCGGGCACAACAACAGGCATACGAGGAGGCCGGCCCCCAGCTCCTGGTTCCAGTCGCCCAGGTAGTCGCCCGCGTCGAGGTACAGGGCCACGCCGACGGCCATGAGCATCAGGATTGCGAGCAGCACCGCATCCAGCAGGTACCGGATGAACCATTCGCCGGAGAATGCGTCCTGCCCGGACCTCTCCCAGGAACCGGTTCGCGGGGATCTTCCCTTTGACTTCATACGTCGTGCCCTGAACAGTACTCATCCCATAGTACCTCGCTGGTACGGCATTTCGCAAGTCCTGAGACGATAGAGTAGAGATTGCCTCGTCGCTGAAGCTCCTCGCAATGACATGCGTGGGCGCCCTATGTCATTGCGAGCGAGGCTCGCCGAGCGCGGCAATCATGTCCTTGCGAGGCCCGACGCGCAGCGGCGCTGCGCCGAGGGCGACGAAGCAACCTCACCCATAGTCGCGGTACTTGTGAAACGCGGCACCAGGCCTCCGATTTCAACTCCGAGAGTGATCAATTTCGCGCCGCCGGCCGGCCCGGGGCTCAGGCCGTTGCCTGTCCCTGTCGTCCGGAAGGAATCGCCGGACGGGACGAGGATCGTGGGGTTCCGGACTCGATCCTTGACCCGCCGGGCCGGCGCCAGGACGATGATCGGGCCAATCGGTCGTCTTGCTGGTGCCAGAGAAGGAGAATTTCGATGACCCGATCCATCGTGTTTGTGCTTGCCCTTGCGGGCGTCCTTATGTCCACCCCCCTGCCGGCGCGGGTGCTCGAGAGGCAGACGGGCGATTCCTCACACGCTCGAGTTCCTGGCACGCGCATCCCGGCCCCGGCCCGACGCCCGAATCGTCCAACTCCGCAACCCTGGGCCGTTTCGACTTCCACGAGGGCCGCGACGGCTTCGTCGAGTTCCACGCCCCGGGCGCCACGGGCCTGCTGATCGCGGATGCGGTGGAGTTCACCAGGGTGGTCGATCACAATGAAGAAAAACAACGGATACAATAGAGGCTCCGTGCCTCCGGATGGCATCGCCAAGGCCTCCGGCCTCGATCTTGCCATCTGTCCTGGTGATACGTTGCAGTTCCGTACGGTAGCCGGGTTTGGGGCTGCGCCCCCATTCAGGAGGTTTTTCGCTTCGGGGCCAGAAGGTGGATAGGGAGGCGGGAGCACAGGACGGGACCGGTGCTCCTGTCCATCTCCCGGTCTGACCTCGTGGCGACAGGTGTTACCTTCTTTCCCTGTTGATCGATCCGGTAGAACGCGCCCGCACGCGGGACATCCACGGTGATTTGGCCGTAGCCGGGGACCGTGATCCTCACCTCCCGCCGGTCTTCCAGCGGCGAATGAGCGTAGACCAGCCAACGACGTTGACCCTCCTCGCCCTGCACGAGAGCCATGCTCAGGACCGGGAGATTCGTCTGCTGATTCCAGGGACGCGGGGCGTCCAGGTTCGTGTCAAGGAGGAACCAGCGGGAAACGTCGCGGTACTTCTGGGGGATGTCCACCTGGTACGGATGCGGGTGCGCCGGGTTGGGCACGAGTTGGCCGAAGCGCCAGAACTCGGTGAGCGTCTGGTCCGCGTAAACGCGATCCACCGCTGCCAGGAGGCGGTCGAAGTACGGCCGCCAGGGTTCCAGCGGGGTCGTGCTGCCGCGGAACTCGCGGAGGACGCGGGGCCGCAGCAGCCATAGGCCGAACTGGGCCCAGCCTTCGAAGCGGTCCGGCGTGTACGTCTGGCCGTCGTTGGTGTACTGGCAGGCCTTGGATTTCTTCATCATTTCCGGCGTGCACTCGCTCTGCGGCGTCCAGTCGGAGGCGTTGCCGTCCCAGATCGAGACCTCCCACCAGAAGTCGCGATTCACGCTCCAGGCCTCATCGAGCATGAAGATCCAGTTCATGGACTCGACCTGCGTGGACCAGACCCAATGGTCGCGGCTGCTATCCCAGTTGTGGGTGTAGTAGGAAGGACTGCCGCCGTCCCAGATGTGCCAGTTCGGACTGGTCCATCGCTCGGTGATGAGCGAATACTGCTTCCAGCCTTCCCAGCGTCCCAGGTGCGACGGCCCGAACGCCCCGTAGCCCACGAAGCGCACGTTCTTCTTCCAGCTCTCGCTGACCAGGGCCTCGCGCATCGCCTGGAACATGACGGGGTAGCGTTCCATCCAGCCTCGCCCCACGACCTCGCGTTTGAACGCATCCGGCCGGCCGGGGCCGTACTTGTCCAGGTAGCGCTTCGACTGCTCCACCTGATGCCAGCGGAGGTCCCTCGCCTCATTGTTGGAAACGAACAACACCAGCGGCGGGTCCGGGTACATCCGCTGCAATTCCTTCATGCCCGGCGTGTCCACGTACGCCTGCGCCGGGTCCCGCCAGGGCTCGATCGCCCCAAGCGGGTCGAGCCGGCGCGTCGCCTTGCCCTCCGGCGTAATGACCGCCGGGCACTGCTCGAGCGGCAGCGTCAGGTACTTGTCCTCGTAGAGCATCGCCTCCCACTGCGTGCCGCGGAAGCAGATGGGCAATTCGAGCTCGCGACAATACGTCATCAGGCCGTCATAGTAGTCGTGAAAGCGTCTCGCGCTGTCGTCTCTCCTGAGAGGATCGCCCTGCGGCCAACTGAACCACGGCAGGATGTGACAGCCCCGGTCCAGCAGCTCGATCTGAAACTGCGGCGTCCACCCTTTGCCCTGGCTGCCCATATTCCAGTGACTCACCAGCGGCAAAGGCCGCCCCGCCGGACCATTGGCCGGCCGCAACGCCTCCCGCCGGATCTCCTGGGCCACCCGCCTCGCCGCCGGCCCTGGTTGCGCCTTCAGCATGCCGTTCGCGCAAGCGATCGCGGCCAGCATACAACCCAGGAAGACGGCTCGTTTGCCTGTGTTCGTCGTGCCGGCGGTTCTCGTGGCGAGGGCGTCTCGCCCTGGCGTCGCGAGGCCATCTTGGCCTCGTTTGGCCGGCGTGTCATGCGTCCTCGCCCCGACGTGCAAGGACGAGACGCCCGCGCCGCCGGGAACAAAGGCGGGACGCCCGCGCCACGAGTCCACGGACAAACAAGCTTGTCCATGCCACCCGGCCCGGCGACCAGCGATTCCCCTCGATGGAGGAGCCATGGCACGTCGCAAAAATGGAGTCAAATCGTCAATCATCATGCTACGTTGGATCGGTCCTTGACAGCGCCGGCCATCTTACCGGATGATATCGGAGTCTGCAATGCCCGTGGCGCATTGTACGCCCATCTGGGCACAAGAAGAGAACGCCTGACGGCGTCACGACGAACGGGAGGAATCAGCCATGAACCGAACGTGGAACTCCGCGAGAGCCCTTCTGCTGGCAGTTGTGTTGGGACTTTCCCTGGTGCACGGGGGCCCTGCCTCCGGAGCCTTCCGGGCGGCGATCGCGGTGCGGGACGTGACGCCCCAGAAGCTGTTGCCCGTCTCCGGCGGGGTCGGGCCTTCGGCGCCGGTCACGCGCCAGATCGGGCAATTGACCGTCCGGGCCCTGGTGCTGGAGAATGGCGGCACCCGCGTCGCCATCTGCAGCACGGATTTCCTCGGCTTCCCGGGCGTCCTGTGCGACCGGGTTCGCGGCCGGGCCCCAGGCATCCCGGCCCAGAACATCCTGATCGGCGCCACGCACAACCACAGCGCCCCCGATTGCTACGGCTTTCCCGACCGTAGCGGCAAGACCGGCGCGGACCTTGACTATCTCGACAGCATCTGTGTGAAGCTGGCGGAGGCGATCAACGAAGCCGTGGACCGCCTGCAGCCGGCACGGGTCAAGATCGCCACCGGCAAGGCCCAGGGCAAGATCGCCTACAACTACTACGCGGAGAAGCTGTACGACCCGCGCTGTGACGTCATTCAGGTTTTGAACGCCGACGGCGCGCCGATGGCCACGCTCATCAACTACGCGTGCCATCCCGAGGTCATCGGGCCGGGTCAGGGGATCCTGTGCCCGGACTTCGTCGGGCCGCTCTACGACCGCATCCATGAGCGTAAGGCGGGTACGGGCATCTTCATGAACGGCGCCCTGGGCGGCATGGTGACCGCCGACTGCCGCGGCCCCGACGGCAAGGATATCCAGACCTGGGACGAGTGCGTCCGCATCGGACGACTGCTCGCCGATGAAGCGCTTCGCATCATCGCCGAGGTCCCCGCCCAGGAGAACCCGGCCCTCTTCTGCGGCAGCACGACCATCGAGTTCCCCGTGGAGAACGCCGTGCTGCGCCTGGTGGTGAGCCTGTCTCCTCTGGGCTTCCAGTTGAGCGACAAGGGAACCATCGCGACCCAGGTCAACGTGGTGAATCTCGGCAGCGCCCAAATCCTGACCATCCCCGGCGAGGCCCTGCCGAACATCGGCTACTATCTCAAGCGCAAGATGCACGGCCGGCACAACCTGCTCTTCGGCCTGACCAACGACGCCTTCGGCTATCTCCTCACCAAGGAAGACTGGAACAGCTTCGAACGCTACGACTACATCACCCGCACGTGCCTGGGCGAAAAGACCGGCGAAATCTTCATCGAAAAGGCCCTCGCGTTCGTCAACACCTGCCCCCGACCCGCCGCCCTCCAGAACAGGTAGCGGTCACGCACACATCCACGCTACTCACGGCAGCAATGGCAGGCGACGAATCCTTATGCGTCCTGGCTGTACTGTGATAATTGCCCCCTGGTTCACATCGTCGGCACAACAGGCGAGAACCGCCTGCATCAGGTCTGTCGCCTTCGGCCCGGACAATCCCTCGATGCGAATACGAATGACCGAGGGGTTGTGGCTCCTGAGAGCGCGAGCAAAGCGTGAAAATCCGCATCCAAAGTGATAATGGTCCGCCCTTCGTCTCGCCCTCTCTGAAGAACGGCAGTGTCATCAGCGGTGGCATAGCCGATCTCACCGACATGCACGGTGTCTATGCCGGCTTCCCGCAGCAAGTGCGCCGCCGATCGTGGCAGCCCTTGATCAAGCAGCAGTTTCATGGCTTAGCGGGAGGTCCAGAACACGGTCATCCAAGTAGGCCGCCGCATAGAGCAGGGCTTGCCGGATATCCTCATCTTCCAACTCGGGATACTCCTGGCGCAATTGCTCCCGGTCCTGGTAGACGGCCGCCAATTCCACCACCCGCCGCACGGTCAGACGCATGTGGCGCACGCACGGCTGGCCGTTCATACGACCAGGATCAACAGTAATGCGATCAAATGCCATCTTTCAATACCTCCTGCGTCTCCAGTAGCAGCCACTGGCAAGATGATACCGCACGATCACGGGCGATGCAAGAAGAATCGACCAACGACGCCTTCGGCTATCTCCTCACCAAGGAAGACTGGAACAGCTTCGAGCGCTACGACTACATCACCCGAACCTGCCTGGGCGAACGGACCGGCGAGATCTTCATCGAAAAGGCCCTGGCCTTCGTCAACGCCTGCCCGCGACCCGCGGCCGCCAAATAAGGCCGCGGAAGCACGATGCGGCAATTGACAGGCCGCCACGAGCCGCTTAGACTGAGCCAGTTATGATCCAATCGATATGCTAGGAGAAATGACGGCGCAATGGAGATTGCCTGGACCGAATATTTCAGGTATCGGGCGACCACGCGCCGACAGATCGCATTTCGCGTTCAGACCGGGAGGTTCGTTCATGAGTAAGCCCCGTTTGGTGTATTTTGAGAAAGAGGATGTACTGCATCTGATCGTCAGGGAAGGCCCCGAGGCACAGAGCGTTGAACTGAGCCCCAACGTGACGGCGGAGTTGAACGACAAAGGAGAGTTGATCGGCATCGAGATCCTCCAGGCCAGTTCGTTCCTCCGCGACACGATCCTGGAATCCGCCCAGGCCAAGCTGCTGGCGGTCGGCTCCAGCGAGTCCGAATCGTAACCCGTGCAGCGGCCTACGCCCTGCGATGCACCGACTATCAACTCTGGCGGCCCCGGAACTCTCGAAGGAAGATCATGGTAAAGTCGGTGCCAGGCACGACTTTACGCTCCACCCGCACCTGCCTGGGCGAACGGACCGGCGAGATCTTCATCGAAAAGGCCCTCGCCTTCGTCAACGCCTGCCCCCGACCTGGAAGATAAGCACGAATATCGAAATCCGAAATCCAAAACAAGTACGAAGGACCAAGACCCAAAATCCCAAAACGCTGTCACCGTCGTGGCGAGGGCGTCCCGCCCTTGCGTCGCGGGGGCATCTTGCCCCTGCTCTTGTTGGCTTATGGGCCGCACAACGAGGGCGAAAACACCCTCGGGATGCCAGGGCAAGATGCCCTCGGCTCCAAAGTCGCCGCTCGGATGGCCCGTCTTGAAATTCGAGTGTCGGTCCGTCGCGCTTGTTCCAGATTCCGATAGATGTCGGGCGAAACGGGATAGAGGAAAGCGACACCAAAAGCCTATCGGCAATGCCCTTTACGCAACGCGGACTTTCGGGTAGGCTATGCGTATGAACTGGACGGATTACATCACGGTGGACCCGCAGGTATGCCACGGCAAGGCGTGCCTCAAGGGCAC
>VGYL01000180.1 GCA_016872975.1 Planctomycetota bacterium | reverse complement strand
CCCGCGTCACCCCGAGGACCCCCGGCCGGGAATACCGCCGCTGGCGTTGACTGTCGGACAGGTCGATCCCTTCGAGAATCAACGTCAACTGGGGCAGGTCCCATTCCACCGCGTCCTGCCCCGACGCCACGGCCGACAGGGAGAACTGCCCGACTTCGAGGCGTTTATACTGCGCAGCATAAAACATCCTTTCCCGTTGCGTAACAGAACTGGTTGGCACGTGACCGGTGCTTTCGCCCGGCACCAACGAGGTGCTCCGATTCTAACCTTTTCGAGCCTTGGGAGTCACCAACGCGTGATTCCGTCGAGCCCTGTGCGACTTGCATTGGAGCTTGAGTTTCTCCAGGCGTTTCAGCTCCTCCGCGTCCGCCCACACGATCCAATGCTTTCCCGAAGGCGTCTTGCGCGAGTGAATCCAAACCTTGGGTCGCCCCGTAATGAACCTTGGGCGAAGGAACCTTGAGCGTGGCCGCCAGGTCGTGGATCCACCATTCGTTGGAGCCGAGCCGATCATCGCGATAGAGTTCTCCCACCAATCCCAATCGTTCCAGGATGGGGGTCACGGTATCAACCGAGAACTCGCCGCGGCGGCGCGGCGGGACGAAGCCTTCCTCGTTCAGCCGTTCGGCAATCGCCGGGACACTCTGGTCTTCTTGGTGCAGTGCCTTGACCCGCGCGATCAGTTGGCCGCAATCACGCAGTTGCGTGTAGCCGAACACGGGACGCACGACCTGATGCTGGCTGGTGAAGTCCCCGTGCCAATGGATCGTTACGTCCACATACTCACTGCCCTGTTCGATGTGTACCACCACGTGATGAACCAAGCAACGCACGATCGCCTTGCGATCTTGGGCCGTCGTGTCCGGTGCGTGCCAGAGCGCAGAAATATTCCGCGAGGCCGCGCGGTTCAAGGACACGCGGAGCATCCTCCGCGTTGTGGACGCCGCGTATGAGTGCGGCATCCACGCGTTCATGTTCAATACCCATGACCGCGTGGCGGAGATCTGCGATCACTTTCGGGCGAATCCGCAGAAGTACGCCGATTTGCGGCTCTATCCTTCCATGCCGTACGCCCATAAATATGCCAACGCGGTGAACGAAAAGGGCATGATAGGGGCCCTCAACGAGTTTCTCTTCGCCAGCCGCACGGTGGGACAGGCGTTCACGACGCTGCTGCGGAGCGGGCGCAGCATCATCAGCCAGGATATGATCGAGGTGATGCGGTTGCTGGTCGATGCTGAGATGCGGATGTTCCGCGGGCTGAGCGTCAGAGCGGTGTTTCTGCAGAACATTGTGTCCGATCTGCTCTTGGGCATGCGCGCCAAGCCGATCGTCGCCGCCTTCGCCGAGCACGTGCGGTCCACCTACGAGGTGGAGCCGGCCTTCAACACGATGAATATGCCGCTCATGGCGGATTTTCTGGAGGATTGTGGAATCAAGAACCCCATCGTCTGCTCCTCGATCAACAAGGCCGGCTACTTCATGAGTCCCGGCATCAAGGAGTATGAGGAAACGCTGCGATCGAAGCGGTTCCGGGCCATCGCGATGTCGGTCTTCGCCTCCGGAGCGGTTCCCGCCGAGGAAGCCATCGAGTACGTCTGCGGGCTGCCGAATATCCAGGGCATCGTCTTCGGGGCCTCCTCGAAGTCGCACATCCATGAAACCCGGGAACTTATCCTCTCTCGCTCGGTCCCCAGAACGTTGGCCCGCACTGCGTAAGGCGGCCGGAGGCCGTGTTTCTGAGAACTGGGGGCCGGAAACCGCCAACTGACGACCGTTTCCGTCGGCCGGAATATCCTTGTGTGGGAGGCGCGGCGGGGGTAGAATCCGAGGCTACGGATAGGAATCAGGTCCGCGATGATGGAGTCATGTGCCATGAGCCCAGAAGCCGAAAACATGGTCCGAGAGGCTCTGAAACTGTCCCGGGAGGACCGGGCGTTTCTGGCGGAGAAACTGCTGGCGAGCCTGGATTTCGAGGAGCCGTTCGACCTCAGCGACGAATGGAAACAGGAGATCGCCCGGCGCCGCCGCGAGGTCGAGGCGGGCGCGGTGGAGTTGATCCCGGGCGAAACGGTACTGAAAGAAGCGGCCGCGAGGCTGCGGCGATGACGATCTGGTTTTTTGTCTACACGGTGACGCCGCGCCGCATCGAGATTTACGCGGTTGTCCACCTGCACCGCAGGCCCGGTTATTGGAAGAGCCGGACCGCAGAACCGTAGCCGAAAGACGTGCAGCGCACGGCTGAACCCTTCGAGGAGAACGGCCACAGGCCGTGTTACTGACCACCGATCACTGACAACCGCTCACTCCTGCAACAGCCCGGCTTGCCGGGCGGGGTCGGCTCCTTCGCGAAGTTCCACCGAGTCCCGCCCATTCCTCAGCAAGGCCGGTGGAAGAGGGCCAGTTTCTGGCCCTCTTTTTCTTGCGCGGAGCGGGCGGTGTGGGCACGAATGGTCTGCCCGCCGACCCCGCGGGCCGCGGGCTTTGCGCGGGAATCTCTCTTGTCTTCTGGGTACACGGCCGGTACAATTCCAGCAGGATACCGGAACGTCAGAAGAGACGAAAAAGGTTGTTTTGGGGACTCGATCCGTGGGCGGTGTACGTGTTTTGCCTGACGATCCGCTCGGCTTTATCCGGGAGTGTGTCCGGAACCGTCGGGTCTTTTGGACGTATCATGTGAATATGCGGTTGCGCTCCCGCCGCCTCTCGCGACAGGCGATCTATGAATCCGTCGACGAGTATCAGGTTCTCGAAGCGTATCCGCAAGACAAGTATCTTCCGAGTTATCTTGTGTGGACCCGCCATGAATCTGACGTTCTTCATGTGCTGTTTGCGGTTGATGTGGAGGGGCAGAACGTGAGGGTAATCACCGCGTACCGCCCGGACTCCACGGAATGGCTGGACGGGTTGAGAAGGAGAAGACCGAAATGATCTGTCACGTGTGTGGTTCGCCGATGAGCCGTTCGGTCACGGATCTGCCGTTCAAACGAGACGCGCACAGCATCGTGATCGTCAAGGAGCTGCCTGTTCTCCAGTGCCCCAACTGCGGCGAGTACCTCCTGGAGGACGACACGATGGCGTGGGTCGAGACCGTCTTGGACAAGGTCGACCCATCGGCGGAACTCGAGATCGTGCGCTACGCGGCCTGAGCCCGGCGGTCTTGCTTGCGCGAAGCGTCCTGCGCGAAGCGG
Source organism: Planctomycetota bacterium (assembly GCA_016872975.1). Taxonomy (GTDB): domain Bacteria; phylum Planctomycetota; class Phycisphaerae; order Sedimentisphaerales; family Anaerobacaceae; genus PLanc-01. The sequence continues at coordinate 6,703 of VGYL01000180.1, read as the reverse complement.
AAAGCGTAAGGGCCCGAAGGGCGGGTTTGTGGTTGTTCGTTATTGGTTCTGCGTTCCTCGGGATTGAGAACGGCCACAGGCCGCGTTCCTGACCACCGATAACTGACCACCGCTCACTCCTGCAACAGCCCGGCTTGCCGGGCGGGGTCGGCTCCTTCGCGAAGTTCCACCGAGTCCCGCCCATTCCTCAGCAAGGCCGGTTGAAGAGGGCCAGATTTCTGGCCCTCTTTTTTCATGCGCCGGTGCGGCCCGCGACGAGGACCGCCATCGCGAGCGGCGGAAGAGGGTTGCGCCTGTCCTGCGGCGGGTCCGGCGGAGCCGCGGACTTCGGGGCGTCCCCAATCCCGTAGCTCTTCAGCCGGCGGGCCACCCGGTGGTACCGGGGCCGAAACAGCCGGAACAGGAGCGAAGAATCGTACTCCTTGCGATGCATCTCGCGCAGATACTGCAGCGTATCGCTGTTCGCCAGCAGCCGGCGGTAGACCATCACGCCGTAGGGAAGGGTGAACATCCGCCACGGCCAGGGCGTGGCGTGCCAGACGACGGCCCACAGGCCTCTCCACCCGAGGGCGTCCAGGAGGCTATTGTCCCGCTGCGCCGGCTCTTTCTCATTGGCTGTCACAGTTCTCTCCATGTTCTGGGGAACTTCGAGACATACCACCCCATTATACCGGATTGCGAAATCGTATCTATCCGTACCACTACGTATTTTTCGGCACGATGACGCGAAATACCTATGGCATTGGAACAGAACGGTATATCGGTACAAGAGCACAAGGACTTGAGCCGGCTGAGCGGCCGGTGAACGAAGGTCGCGCGGTCCGTTGGCGTAGATGCTCCCGCATTCCCCGCCGTCATATGGACCTTACCGCTACCAGTGGAGCCGATGGGAGTCGAACCCACGACCTCTTGCATGCCATGCAAGCGCTCTCCCAACTGAGCTACGGCCCCGGACCGTCGAGACATCGTCGTCTGTTAGCAGTTGGCGGCTAACAGACGGCGGCCGGCACTGAATTGTCGCCATATTACCAGCGCCGGCCGGGGTCGGCAAGCAAATTCTGCTGCTATTTGTCGTCGAGTGGTATATGATTTCCGGAAATGACCGCCCTCCGGGGTGCGAACAGGGCGATTTTACCCCGAAGGGGGGACCTGTTGGAGGTTAGACCTGCTGAGAATGTTCTGTCGATGCGAGTAGAGAGTATGTCGGGCGACGAGGTCATGGTTCTGATAATATCGGCCGTGGGCGGCGCAATGGCCTGGTATCGATGGTATAGTGCCACTCTGGTCCGGGCACTGGTCGTCCGCAATGCCAGCCGATCCACCTTCGTGGTCTGGCCGGTGATTTGCATGGTGCTGCTTCACGCCATTCTGCGATCCTGGGCGGCCGATGACGTGCGTGACAGCGGCACCTACATGACATTTTACATGGTCGCCGGTGCGGCGTGGGTGGGCTTCTTCGCCCAGTTCTGCGGTCTCCTGGGAATCAGTCCCCGCGATGATGCCGTGGAGCGTCAGAATCTGGCGGCCGCCCTGGCGATGGCAGGGGCGCTGGCCGGGATCACGTTCTGTTTCGCCGGCGGCAATGTGGGCGACGGGCCCGGGTGGTGGGTGGTGGCGTTCAGTGCGGGATTGTCTACCGGCGCCCTCTTTGGGCTCTGGGCGGTGGTCGAATGGTTCACAGGGATCAGCGAGTCGGTCACGGTCGAGCGGTCGGGCGGTGCGGGCCTGCGGCTTGGGGGCTTCTTGGCCGGGACTGGCATGATCCTGGGGCGGGCCGTGGCCGGCGATTGGGTCTCGGCGGCGGCTACCGTCCGGGATTTCGCCGTCGTGGCGTGGCCGGTATTGCCTCTGGCGGGAGTGGCGGTCATCATCGAGTGGTTCCGGCCTCTTGACGTGAACGCCCGCACGGAGGATTCAGCGGCAGGATTGTTCGTTGCCTCGGTCTATATTGCGGCTTCCTTTCTCTATGTCTTCGTTTGGCAGGGGATGCCTTGAGCCCGCCGTGGACCATCCCGCCGCCCATTCCGCAGGATCTGTTCCGCGAGATCCGTCTGCGCATGATCTTCGATCACTGCAAGTGGGACAGCCAATACGAAGACATCGAAACGATGGCTCGTTGCTGCCTGGTCCTTGACGAGGCGAGTTGGGAGGATCTGCGACGGCAGGCGGAGCAACTGTGGACGGAGGCGCTGGCCGCCGAAGACGAGATCCTGGACCGCCCCGATCTGTGCAAAGAACTGGGGCTGGGCCGTCGGCTGCGACAGGCGTGCACCCGGACTGCCGGCAGGGTTCCTTCACAGGGCATGGCCCGAGTCATGCGTTTCGACTTCCATTTCACGCCCGAAGGCTGGCGGATCTCGGAAGCCAACGCGGACGTGCCGGGCGGCTTCATCGAAGCGAGCGCATTTGCGGAGTTGGTGTGCCGGTGCTATGCCGAAGCGGTCTGTGCGCCGGACGCCGCGACACAATATGCGCGGGCGGTGGCGGCGGCACTCGGCAGGGGCTCTCGCATCGCTTTGGTGCATGCGACCGCATATACGGATGACCGGCAAGTGATGTTGTTTCTGGCGGAGAAGCTCGCGGCCGCGGGGCTGGAACCGGTGCCGGCCAGCCCCACGGATCTGTTGTGGGTCGATGGGCGTGCGGAAATGGCCGATGACGCCGGGAGGCTCGATGGGATTGTGCGTTTCTTCCCGGCCGAGTGGCTGCCGAATATCCCGCGCCGGCACACCTGGGAGCGGTTCTTTCACGGGGGCCTGACGCCGCAGAGCAATCCCGGCTATGCGCTGGGGGTCCAAAGCAAAAGGTTCCCGTTGACCTGGGATCGGCTCAAGGCGAAGCTGCCAACCTGGAGGGCGCTGCTGCCCGAGACGCGGGACCCGCGTGCGGCCGCCGGGGCCAATGGCGACGAGTGGGTGTTGAAGCCCGCCCTGGGGAGGGTGGGCGAGGGGATCGGCATGCGGGGCGTCACCCCGGACCAGCAATGGCGGCAAATCGCGAAGAGTGCCCTGCGATATCCGCAGTATTGGGTCGCGCAGAAGCGGTTTGGGGCGATCGCGGCAGAGGCGGAAGGCGAAAACCTGTATCCCTGCCTGGGCGTATTCGTAATCGATGGGAAGGCTTGTGGAATCTACGGGCGAGCATCGTCGGTGCCGCTGATCGACAGCCGGGCACAGGATATCCCGATTCTCATAAGGCGAGGCAGGAAGGATACTGCCGGCGATGCCCCCGCAGCCACACCCGGAGAACAAGGACGATGACAGGACGAGACATCTATGAGGTCTGGGCGCCGGCGTTCGATGAATGGTCGCCCTGGGTCAAGCCGGTGTTGTTTGCCGAGATCGACGGATCGGCTGCCACCCCCTCTGCGCCGCTGCCTTCCTCCGGCCTGCGCTGCAGCGTGGGCGCCAGGCGGGATACGGCACTGGTGGTCGATCTGCCGGGGCCGCAATCTCTGATGGCGGGATTCGAGTTGGCCAAAGACGGGTACCGGCTGGTCCCCCTCTACAACACCACGTCGGGAAGACGGCAGCGCGTGCCGCCGGAGAAGTGCGTGCTGACCGATGTCGGCATCATCGTGCAGATGCTCGCCACGCCGCTTCCGGAGTATGTGCGAAATGCGATCGTCGGAGATAATCCGCCGGCGTTTCTGCTCGATTCGCGCCGGTTACAGGGGGACAGGAAACCCGGGCCGGGTCTGTATGACAACCGCTGGATGGTCTTCCCGCAGGACTTCCCTTCCGCCAGGTTCCTGCGCTCCCGGGGAATCACACAGGCCATCGTGATCCAGGAGACTCTCGCGCCGGCGGAGGACCTCACGCACGTGCTGCTCCGCTGGAAGGAGGGCGGTATCGGGGTCTACTTGCAGGATGCGGACGAGGCATCCGCGCTCCAACTGGCCGAGTTGCGGCGTCCCTCCCGGTTTCGCTGGGCGCTCTACCGCACCCTGGCGCTGCTGGGCTTGCGGAGAAACAGTGCCGGCGGATTCGGCGCCGTCGTGCCGATCCCGGGGGAGTCAGGCGGGTTCGGGCACGCGCACGGTTTCGGGTAAGGAGCATGATGGAACGAAGACGGATCATGGTGACGGGCCGGGTGCAGGGAGTGGGGTTCCGGCCTACGGTCCATCGCCTGGCCACGGAGTTGGGACTGAGCGGCTTCGTACGCAACGATACCCGGGGCGTGACGATCGAGTTGCAGGGCCGGTCGCAGCAGATCGACGAGTTTCTGGATCGTCTGGCCTCGTCCGACAAACCGCCGTTGGCCCAGATCAAGTCGTGTGAGACTTTGGAGGTGCCGGTTTCCGAGGGGGAGAGCGGATTTGCGATACACCGGAGCCAGGCCCGGGGGGCGGTGCTCTCGGAGGTCTCGGCGGATGTGGCGGTCTGCAACGATTGCCTCCGCGAGTCGGGGGACAGCGAGGATTTCCGGTATCGCTATCCCTTCATCAACTGCACCAACTGCGGGCCGCGCTATTCGATTATCAAGACCATCCCCTACGACCGGCCGAACACCACGATGTCGGTTTTCGAAATGTGCGAGCGGTGTGCCGGCCAGTATGGCGACGTAACGGACCGGCGGTTTCACGCCCAACCGGTCGCCTGCCCGCGCTGCGGACCGAAGATCTGGCTGACCGATCCGCCCGGGGGGATGCTGCAGGGCGGCAGCGATGAGGTCGTCGCCGCCACGGCACGGTTGCTGCGGGCCGGCAAGATCGTTGCGATCAAGGGAATCGGCGGATTCCATCTGGCCTGCGACGCCCTGAACGACGAAGCGGTGCGACGGCTGCGGCAACGCAAGCGGCGTGACCACAAGCCCTTTGCCATGATGGTCCGTCGCGTTGAGGATGTGAGGAAGTATGCGGTGGTGAATGAGGCCGCCGAGCAGCTTCTGGCGAGTCCGCAGAGTCCTATCGTATTGCTGCCCCGAAAGCCCGAAGCCGCCATCACGCCCGCTGTCGCGCAGGGCGTCAGCACGTTCGGATTCATGCTCTGCTATGCTCCACTTCACCATCTGCTGTTTGCCGAGGGACTGGAGGTGCTGGTGATGACCAGTGCGAACCTCTCGGAGGAGCCGCTGATCTGCCGGAACGACGAGGCGTTGGCGAAGCTTGGCGACGTGGCCGACGCCTTCCTGATGCACGATCGCGAGATCTACCGGCAGGTCGATGACTCGATCGTCCATTTCATCGCCGGGGAGCCGGCCCTGCTGCGGCGGGCACGCGGCTACGTGCCCACGCCGATCCTCATGCCGGAACCGGCGTCCGAAGAGGTGCTCGCCACCGGCGCCGATCTCAAGAACACGTTCTGCTTCGCTAAGCACAACCAGCTTATCCTCAGCGAGCACATCGGCAATTTGGAGGATGCGGAGGTCTATCATCACTATCTGGGGTCAATCAAACATCTGGCCGGCCTGTTCGAGGTCGAGCCGAAGGTGGTCGCCTGCGATCTGCATCCGGGCTACTTCTCCACGCAATACGCGAAATCCGTTCCCGGCGTGCGCGTGATTCCGGTCCAGCATCATTGGGCGCATATCGCCTCCGTCCTGGCGGAGCATGGGCAGGCCGGACCGGTGATCGGGCTCGAATGTGACGGCACCGGCTACGGCACGGACGGGGCCATCTGGGGCTGTGAGTGCCTGATCGCTTCGCTGACGGAATTCCAACGGTTCGGACATCTGGCGTACTATCCCTTGCCCGGCGGCGACCAGGCGAGCAAAGAGGCCCTCCGCCCGCTCCTGAGCCTGTTAAAGCAGGCCTACGGCGACGATTTCGCGCTTGACGGATTCGCCTGGCTGCTGGAACGAATCGAATCCGACCACAGCAAGACAAAGCTCATCCTGGAGCAGATCGACAAGCGGATCAACACCGTGAACACGTCCAGCCTCGGCCGGGTCTTCGATGCGGTCGCCGCGCTGCTTGGCGTGGGCACGCGCAACCACTTCGACGCCCAACTGCCGATGGCCCTCGAATCCTTGGCGGTGCCGAGTATGGACGATCATTATGACTTCGATCTGCCACCCGGTGCCGAACCGCTGCAACTGGATCTGCGCCGGGCCATCAAGGCCGTGATCGAGGATCTCAAACGCGGCCAAGAGCCTGGCGTCATTTCTGCAAGATTCCACCACACGCTGGCGGAGGCCTTACTGGCAATGGCAAAGCTGGCGAGGGAGAACACACGGTTGGAGACGGCAGCCCTCAGCGGCGGCGTCTTCTGCAACAGATTCCTGACGGACCGCCTGGTTCAGCGGCTCAGGCAGGAAGGTTTCGCGGTTCTGTGGAACCGCGACGTCCCCTCCAACGATGGCGGAATCGCCCTGGGCCAAGCGGCAATTGCCGCGAACGTGCGGAATCGCATGTCGTCGAACATATCGCAGTGAGCTACACCTTGACCGGTAGTCCGGACGTGCAGTATCATCGACCAGCCGAGGATGAGGGCGACGCAGACGGGCCTGTGTCAATCTCCCATTCGCCACGTAGTGCCTCGCACTCATCTCGCAGCGAATCAGCCTTTGGGTACATCGCACTCATTCGATTGGCAACGTTCTCGGGCACATTGTCCGCCGGCAGTCTGCGCAGATAGAATGAGAGTGAGGTCAAGGTTTTCTCTGTTGCCTTGCATATGTTGGGGAGACTATCTGGACCGGCGAACTTGGTGTGGGGACACGTCCTCCGCTCAATTCCTTCCCCCAATGGCTTGTTCTTGGT
>VGYL01000179.1 GCA_016872975.1 Planctomycetota bacterium | reverse complement strand
AGGCGCGCGACCGCGTAGTCCCCACAAGGCTATCGCCAAGGCCCACCGGCCTTGCCGGTGCCACGAGTACGGCATTTCGCAAGTCCTGAGACTGTAGAATGGAGATTGCTTCGCCGCTGAAGCTCCTCGCAATGACATACGGGGGCGCCCGATGTCATTGCGAGCGCGGCTCGCCGAGCGCGGCAATCATGTCATTGCGAGTCGCGAAGCCGCTGCGCGGCAGGTAGGAGGAAGAAACCTGGCGTATTCAGGGTGCCATGCCTACGCCTCGTAGGCATGTCTTCTTCGCTCACTTGGCATGTCTACGCGAAGCCGTAGACATGGCACCCAAACCGTCAGTTTCTTAGGAGGAGCGCAGCGACGAAGCAACCTCACCCGTAGTCGCGGTACTTGTGAAACGCGGTACCGGGCCGCGCGGGCAGGAGGTCGGCGGCATCGCGCTTCCCTGTGTGCTCCCGCGGGCACATGGAAAACCAGGCCTGGTTCAGTTCCGGCCGCGTTGTGGTGGCGCGCATCCGGAACATCTCCGCGTAGGGCGAGCGTGGGTTCCCAAACGTGATGAATCGCGTTTGGGAGACCCGTCCCCGCTCGCCGAAAGTCGGGCGAGGACGCCCAACCCACGAAGAAACGCCTCGCGGCGTCACTACAAACACGCCCACCGTCGCATGGGGACCACACGGCCGATCGTACAAGGGGTTACCCGATTCTGAACCGTACCGAAAACCAGGACCGTCTGCCTCCACAAAAGTAGTCGCACGCGGGGTTCTGGCCGGGCTCGGAGTGCCTTGACATCCCTGCGCCGAGACCCTATAGTCGGGACTATCCGGTACTCGATCGGGGTACTCGGCCCGTATCCGAATCGTGGAGATGACGGCGTGGAAGCCGCAGCACACAAAGACAGGGGAATCGTTCCATCGGCCGCGACGGGGTCCAGGCCGATCGATCTGGAGCGTCTGGCTGCGGTTCTGGGCGGTATCGAGGCCATCGACTATGCGATCGTTTTCGGCTCGGCCCGGGAGGGTGTGGTGCACGCGGGCTCCGATTTGGACATCGCCGTATGGGTGGCGGATGCCCAGGCTCGGAACGTCGATTGCTTGCTGGAGATCGTGGGCAAGGTCGAAGACGCCTTGGGCGTCACGTGCGATCTGACGGTGCTCAATACGGCCGGTCCCGTGCTGCGGCACGAGGCGTTGAAAGGACGTGTTCTGTTCGTTCGGCCCGACCGGGAGGACGCGTACGTCGAGTTCTACGTCCGGACCTGTGCCGAGTACGAAGACCTTATGGCATCCTACGCCCGGCAGCTCGCTTACAGGGGGTATTCGTGCCCATCAACGGCGTGATAGAAAAGAAGCTGCGCTTTCTGGAGGAAACCCTGGCCGATTTGGAGAGTTGGCCCCTGGGAGACTTGGCCGCATTTGCCGGCGACTCTCTGCTCCGACGGGCCGTGGAGCGAGCTTTGCAGCTTGCGGTCGAGAGTATGATCGACGTTGCGGAACGAGTCCTCGCGGTCAGACGCCTGTCGCCCGCCGACACCGCAGCGCAGAACCTCCACCGGCTGCAGGAGATCGGGGTCCTGAAGGACGCCGGTCGCTATGCCGAACTGGTGCGGTTTCGCAACTTCATCGTGCATCGCTATGAGCAGATCGAGCCGCAGATCGTCTATCGTCTGGCGAAGAGCAAGATTGCCTGTTTTCGTGACTTTGTCGACGAGATCCGCCGGGCGTGCGCCGGTGAGACGCCGGGATAGAGTCTTTGTCAGGAACTTCTACCACACATTCGGACATCTTTTTGGTTGCGGCCGAAGGCCGCGCTAGGAAAGAGCCAACAAGTAGCACGGGATGGATTCAGGAGCAGATTATGAGAAGTGCAAGCGTGCTGTTTGTCATCGGGATGTCCATGTCGGCGGTTTGTAGTGTGCCCGCAAGGGCATCTGCAACCGGTGTCGAGGGCGGGACGCCCTCGAATCGCGGGCAGGATGCCCGCGACACAACGCCTCGCGGCGTCACTACAAACAGACGCTCGATCGACCTCAACGGCACCTGGCAGGTGGCCGAAGGGACGATGGATTCTATTCCGCAGCGGTTTGAGCACACGGTTCCCGTCCCCGGCTTGATGGACATGGCCACGCCGGCGTTTGCCGAGGTGGGCAAGAAAAGCGACAAACGACAGGCCTTCTGGTATCGGCGGACGTTCACTGTCGCTGGGGCGATCCCCCCGGTCGCGCTCCTGAAGATCCACAAGGCGCGGTACGGGACGAAGGTCTGGCTCAACGGCCGGGTCGTCGGGGAGCACCTGCCGTGCTTTACGCCGGCGTTTCTCGATGTCCTGCCGTTTGTCAAAGGGGCCGGACAGCCGAATGAGCTGGTCATCCGGGTCGGGGCCGACCGGGAGTCGCGGCCCACGGACGTGCCCAGCGGCTGGGACTTTGAGAAGTATCTCTACATCCCCGGTATCTATGACGCGGTCGAATTGATCCTTTCGGGCGAGCCTTACATCCGGAACATGCAGGTCGTGCCGGATATCGACTCCCGGCGCGTGCGCGTGGTCGCGGAATTGCAGGCCTCCGCCGCCACCGCCTGCACCGTCACGTGCGAGGTCTTCGAGGCGCGCCGCGGGACGGCGGTCGGCAAGGTGCAGCAGTCGAACGTGCCGGTGGCCGCCGGCAGCGGCGCGACCAAGGTGGACCTCGTGATCCCGATGTCCTCCTGCCGGTTGTGGAGCCCGGAGGACCCGTTCCTGTACCGGCTCCGCTTGAGCACCGGCGGCGATACGGCCGAGACCCGCTTCGGCATGCGGTCGCTGGGCTTCGATGCGGCGACCGGCCGGGCGCTCCTCAACGGCAAGCCCTACTTCCTGCGCGGCACCAACGTCTGCGCCTACCGGTTCTTCGAGGACGCCGAGCGGGGCGATAAGCCCTGGCGGGCCGAATGGGTCCGGCGGCTGCACGAGCAGTTCAAGAGCATGCACTGGAACGCGATCCGCTACTGCATCGGCTTTCCGCCGGAGAGCTGGTACGACATCGCCGACGAGGTGGGCTTCCTGATCCAGGACGAGTTCCCGATCTGGCTGCTGGGTGAGGCCCCGGAAAAGCCGACGGCCGAGAAGATCATTCCCGAGTACACCGACTGGATGCGCGAGCGGTGGAACCATCCGTGCGTGGTGATCTGGGACGCCCAGAACGAGAGCAACACGCCCGAGACCGGCAAGGCCCTGACCGCCGTACGGCACCTGGACCTGTCGAACCGGCCCTGGGACAACGGCTGGGCCGAGCCCCAGAGCCCCGAAGATTGCGTCGAGGCCCATCCGTACCTCATGATCAACCTCTTCAACCCGGCCTGGGGCAGCGCCAAGGTCACCAGCCTCAAGGACATGGTCCACGTGTCGGGCGTCCCTTCGCTGCAAGCGGCCCAACGCAAGCTCAAGGTGCCCATCATCATCAACGAGTACGCCTGGCTGTGGCTCAACCGCGACGGCACGACCACCTGCCTGACCGGCCCGGTCTATGAGAAGCTGCTCGGTCCGAACTCGACCGTCGCCCAGCGCCGCGAGCTGTTCGCGAAGTACCTGGCCGCCAAGACCGAGTTCTGGCGGTCCCACCGCGAGTGCGCGGGCGTGCTGCACTTCTGCGGCCTGGGCTACTCGCGCGCCGGCGACAAGCCCCGTCCCGAAGGCGGCGCCACGAGCGATCATTTCATCGACCTGGAGAAACTGACTTTCGAGCCGCGGTTCGAGACCTACGTCCGCGACGCCTTCGCGCCGGTCGGCCTGATGCTCGACTACTGGGGCCAGGACCTGCCCGCGGGCACGGAGCATGAATTCAAGGTGGTGGTCATCAACGATCTGCCCAGCGATTGGACCGGCGGAGTCCGCCTGCATTGGATGAAAGGAACCGACGCCGTGGCAGCGCAGGAGCATGCGTGTACAGTGCCCGGCCTGGGTCGTCAGACCGCAACGTTCCGGCTCACAGTCCCCCCCACGCCCGGCGACTACACCCTGGTCGCCGAGGTGACCGCCGCCGGGAGACCGGTCCGCAGCCTCCGCGACGCCAAGATCGTCCCGGCCCCCTGACCCTGTTGGGAGTACCGCCTTTGAGTTTTGACGAGCGGTTTCGGTAATGTGTAGGGTGGGGCTTGTCTCGCCAAAGACCCGTCGGCACAGGAGGCGGTGGGGCAAGCCCCACCCTACAACGGATGTCCGGCCGGGAGGTGTCCGTCCGCAGCTTCCGCGATGCCAAGATCGTCCCGGTGCCTTGATCTCTTGTTCGGAGTCCCGCCGTATGAGTTTTGACGAACAACTTCGGGAATGGCCGCGCGAGCCGCTCTCCGCGTAGGTCGTGCGTCCTCGCACGACATCTTCGGCGAGCGAGGACGCTCGCCCTACGAAGAGCGCCCGGCGCCGGGTCCTGATTACCGAACTTGTTCGTCAAAACTCATTAGGCGGGTCCAACAGTCCGACCTTCCTTCGAACAGTCTCGCTTGCCTTCAGTATTACAAAGGGGCCGTCAAGTCCGTCCGGCGGTTTCTGCAAAACGCAGGAGTACGACCATGATGGAGTATAAAGGGTATGTGGCCGAGGTGTCGTTCGATGACGAGGCCCAGGTCCTGCATGGTGAGGTCATCAATACGCGGGACGTAATCACGTTTCAAGCCGATGCCGTGCCGGCTCTCGAACAGGAATTCCACAAGTCCGTGGATGTTCACCTGCAGTTCTGCACCGAAATCGGCCAGGAGCCGGAAAGACCGTTCTCCGGCAAGTTCGTCATCCGGCTCTCCCCCGAGACGCATCGTCGGGCCTATCTGGCCGCCAAGCGCGCGGGCAAGAGTCTCAACACGTGGGTGAGCGACGTGCTCCGGGAGAAGTTGCCCGATCGCACCGCTCCGAAGGCTTCCCGCGCCTCCGCGCGGCGCAGGAGACGCAAATCGAAGGCGCGCTGAGGTCCGCGTGAACTTGCGCGCAGTGTGGTGATGCGCCATGATCGGCTTCCTTTCGGCAATAGGCGGCTGTCCGCTGCACGTACTTATTTGAAATACGATGCACGCGGTCTGCGGGTGCTGCTGCGGAGCGAACCTGCAGGGCGTCCACGGGAGAATTGTAGCACCCGGGCCGAAATACGCAACGCCGGCGGTCTGTCGTCCGAGAACCACCAGCAGGCCGTCAAGGAAGACCAAGCGTACCTTAAGGTCACGAGGGATTCGGACGAGAGCCGTTTGTCGTGTGCCCGTACGGCATCGTGGCATGGGCATCCTGCCCATGCTACGGGGTCACCCCAGGGCGAACGCAAAATCGTACGGCGGATCGTGCCTATGTCATTGCGAGGAGCGCAGCGACGAAGCAATCTCAATCCGTGGCATGGGAGATTGCTTCGCTGCGCTCGCAATGACATGCAGGGAGTGTCATTGAACGACTTTGCGTTCGCCCTGGGGGTCACCCGGAATGGGCTTGACAATGGCACCGGATTGGTGGCAGGCTAGTGGCGTACGGACGTTGTTGGTCCCTGGACTTTGGAGAAGAAAGATGGATACCGCAGTTCGCACGCGTCGGGAGTTTCTCAAGACCGCCGGTTGCTGTGCCTCGGCACTGACGCTCGCCGGGTGCATGGAGCCAGGTCCGCGGCCCGCGTTGCCGCCGGCCCAGCAGGCGCAGCCGACGCGGCCCAATATCCTGTGGATCACCTGCGAGGACACGAGTCCCTACCTGGGCTGCTACGGCGACGCGTTTGCGACCACGCCCCACCTGGACCGGCTCGCGGGCCAATCCATCCGGTACACGAACGCCTACGCCGTCGCCCCGGTCTGCTCGCCGACCCGGTCGTGCCTGATCACGGGCGTTTATGCGACCTCGCTGGGCACGCAGAACCTCCGCTCGGACATCCGCATCCCCAAGCAGATCGAGCCGTTCCCGAAGCTGCTGCGGGCCGCCGGCTATTACTGCTCGAACAACTTCAAGGAAGACTACAACTTCAAGGACCCGACGATCTGGGACGATTCGAGCCCGAAGGCCCACTGGCGCAACCGCCCCGCCGGCCAGCCGTTCTTCAGCGTCTTCAATCTTACGTGCACGCACCAGGGCCAAATCAATGGCTCGGACGAGCAGTTCGAGCAGAAGTACGGCGCGCAGCTCAAGCCCGAGGAGCGGCACGACCCCAAGACCCTGCCGCTGCCGCCGTTCTACCCGGATACGGCGATGGTCCGGAAGATCTGGGCCCGCTACTACGACCTGATCACGATCATGGACAAGCAGGTCGGCGAGCTGTTGCGGCAACTGGACGCGGACGGCCTGAGCGAAAGGACGATCGTCTTCTTCTTCCCCGATCACGGGATGGGCCTGCCGCGCTACAAACGGACGCTCTACGATACCGGGCTGCACGTGCCGCTGCTGGTGCGGTTCCCGCCCCGGCATCAGCACCTGGCGCCCTTCGCCGCCGGCGGGCGGGCGGATCAGCTCGTCAGCTTCGTCGATTTCGCCCCGTCGGTGCTGAGACTGGCGGGGGTATCCGTCCCGCCGCACATGCAGGGCCAGGCATTCCTGGGCCCGTTTGTAGTGACGCCGTCAGGCGTTTCTTCAAATGCTCTTGCGAGCACACTACAAGCGCGCGAATACATCTTCGCCACGCAGAGCCGGGTCGATGAGGCCTACGATATGTCCCGCTGCGTGCGGGACCGGCGCTACAAGTACATCCGCAACTTCATGCCGCACCTGCCCTACGTGCAGCCCAGCGACTACTGCGACCAGGCGGAGATCATGCAGGAGCTGCGCCGCGTCGCGAAAAAAGGCGGCATGACCGGGGTGGAGAAACTGTTCTGGGAGCCGACCAAGCCCGTCGAAGAGCTGTACGACACGCTGACCGATCCGCACGAGGTCAAGAACCTGGCCGGCGCGCCCGCCCACGAAGGCGCCCTCCAGCGGATGCGCAAGCGGCTCTGGGACTGGATGGCCGAGACGCGGGACACGGAGTTGCTGCCGGAGGCGGAGATGCACCTGCGAGCCGCCGGCTCGACGCCCTACGAGATGGCGCAGGACCCGCAGAAATATGCGCAATCCCGCATCCTGGCGACCGCGGAGTTGGTGGGCACGGGACCGAGAGTCCTGCCCGCGTTGGTGGACTTTCTCCAAGATGGAGACAGTGCCGTGCGGTCCTGGGCGGCGCTGGGCCTCGAGGCCCTGGGACAGGAGGCCGCCCCGGCCGAAGATGCCCTGCGACGGGCGCTGCAGGACCCCTGTCCGAACGTCCGGTTCACCGCCGCCGGCGTGCTGTGCCGGCTCGGGGACTGCGGCGAGCCCCTCTCCGTGCTGGCCCAGGGCCTGCTGGAGCCGCGCGAAGTGGTCGTGCTGCACGCGGCCCGCACGCTGCAAAGCCTCGGCGTCAAGGTCCGCCCGCTGGTCCGCCAGATGGAGATCGCCCGAACGAGGTGCAAGAGCTTCGACGGCAGTTACCGCAACGACAACTACGCCATGTTCATCGACTGGGCGCTCAAACACGCCATCGAGAGCTGCAAGTAGATGTCAATGAGTGAAGAACGATCGCAAGACACGCAATACCATTAAGAGTCGCTGCGCCGCTGTGCGGCCGATTTCAAGAAGAAACCAAGAGGTCTGGTCCTGGGTGGCATCGCCAAGGCCTCCGGCCTTGACGATGGTCCTACCCGGGGATCGAAAGACGCCAAGCTTCGGTTGTTTGCCGATGGCAGATGCAGAATGGAGGTACAGGCGGAATGAGCCAGAGCTCTGAAATCGCGGCGGGCGGCGCGCCGATGGCGGACCGTGGCGCCGTGTTGGCGGGCGGCCAGGCCGGCAGCATGACCTATGTCTTTCTGATCACCGCGGTGGCGGCCCTGGGCGGCCTGCTGTTCGGCTACGACACGGGCGTCATCAACGGCGCGATCGGCCCGCTGAAGGCGCATTTCGGCCTCAACCCGCAGCAGGAAGGCTGGGCGACGGCCTGCGCCCTGCTCGGCTGTGCCCTCGGAGCGGCCGGCGCCGGGACCTTGAGCGACCGCTTCGGCCGCAAGAAGGTCCTGATCCTGTCGGCGGTCCTGTTCCTCGTCTCGGCCGTCGGCACCGCCATCCCGCGGACGGTCACCGCCTTCATCCTCTATCGCATCCTGGGCGGCCTGGGCGTCGGCGCCGCCTCCTTCACCTCGCCCATGTACATCGCGGAAATCAGTCCCGCCCGGGTCCGCGGGCGAATGGTCTCGGTCAACCAGTTCGCCATCGTCACCGGCTTTCTCGTGGTGTACTTTGTCAACTACTTCATCGCCCTCCAGGGCGACGCCGCCTGGAACACGCAGGTGGGCTGGCGGTGGATGTTCGGCTCGGAGGCCCTGCCGGCCCTGATCCTATTGGTCCTGGCGTTCCTGGTGCCCGAGAGCCCGCGCTGGCTGACGAAGCAGGGCCGCGAGGACCGGGCCCTGGACATCCTCTCTCGCGTGAACGGTTCCGTCCAGGCGCGGGTCGAGCTGGGCGAAATCCAGGATACGCTGCGTCACGAGACCGGCTCCCTGCGGCAGCTCTTCCTGCCGGGGATGAAGATTGTGCTCGTCATCGGGATCGTCCTGGCCGTCCTGCAGCAGGTGACGGGGATCAACGTCTTTCTCTACTTCGGCACGGAGATCTTCAAGAAGATGGGCTCGGAGACCCACGCCGCGTTGCTCCAGACGGTGGTCGTGGGGGTGGTGAACCTGTCCTTTACCATCGTGGCGATCTGGACGGTGGACCGGATCGGCCGCAAGCCCCTGATGATGATCGGCTCGGCGGGCATGGGCATCAGCCTGGTCGCCATGGGCCTGGCGGCCTACACCCAGGCCACGGGACTCTGGATGCTCCTGTTCATCCTCGGCTATATCGCCTGCTTCGCCCTGTCCGTCGGGCCGGTGACGTGGGTGATCCTCTCGGAGATCTTCCCCACCCGCATCCGGGGCCGGGCCATGGCGATTGCCACCGTCTGCCTCTGGATCGCCAACTATGTCGTCTCGCAGACTTTCCCCATGATGGACGCCAACCCCTGGCTCGTGGCCACCTTCCACCGGGGCTTCCCCTTCTGGCTTTACGGGGCCTTCTGCGTGGTCCTGCTGTTCTTCGTCGGGGCCTACGTCCCCGAGACCAAGGGCAAGAGCCTGGAACAGATCGAGCGGCACTGGGCCCGATAGCGCTCGCAGTCGGAAGCACGACGCCCTGTCGCCCGAAGTTGTCCGGGTAATTCGGACCGGCACGGACGTAAGATCCTGACGGTCCGTGGGTGTCCGTGAGAGTCTGTGAGTGTCCGTGCCAGTCCCTTGCGTGCACCAGGAATTGGCAAGTTCGTGCCTTCGCCTGGCGGAGGATCCGCGGGCGCCGAACGATGATTCAGAAAGAAGCCCCTGCGCGGCGGAGGGAGAGGAAAAGCGAGATAACACGCAGGGGCTTGAGGGCATAACCTGCACCCTTTACTATACCCACCCCCGGGTGCCGCCGTAAAGGAAATTTTATCAGAAATCGCGAATAATTTGCGGACGTGACGCCGGCGCAGGAACGGTCATACACCCGGCCGGAGACAGGCCCTTGGCAGATCGCTCGGCGTCTGGTATGCTGGCGGCCGCTATGCAGCTTCCCGAACGGATGACAATCCAGAGCCATACGATCACGGTGGTCCCGCGCTACGCCGAGACGGACAAAGGCGGCATCATTCACCATAGCGTCTACCCCGTCTGGTTCGAGATGGGACGCACGGAGCTGCTCCGCGCCAACGGCGTCGCCTACCGGGACCTGGAGGCCCAGGGGACTTTCTTCGTCGTCGCGGAGCTGCGGGTCAAGTACCGCCGGCCCGCTTTCTACGACGAGGAATTGGGCCTGGTTCAAGAATGGGCGTTTTGGGGTAACAGTGGGTGGGGCCTGGGCGGAGCCTCCGAAGGAGGTGGTTCGGGGAGATAGACGAGGCGTGGGAGCGACGGCTCAGTTGCGCTGGAAGCGCGT
>VGYL01000178.1 GCA_016872975.1 Planctomycetota bacterium | reverse complement strand
GGCGAAATGGCTGGAGTGAAAGACCAAACGGCACGAGGGAGTCCAGACCTCGATCCTGGCAAATAGAGCCGCCGGGATGCTCAGCACGGCGGGGATGGAAAAACGTTGTCGGCCGCTGCCGGACCGCTCTATAATCGGGTGGGAGAGGGGCTGTATCAGGGCATGGATGTTGGCTACGGAGACCCGATGGCGGTGGCAGGCAGACGAACACGGGTGGTTGCAGGCATCTTCATATGTGGGATGCTGGCGGTGGCAGGCTGTGGGACGCAACCGGCCCGGGCGCCGGCCGTGGAGAAGGCAGGGGGGGCTTTGCAGGCCGAGCCCCAGGATCGAGAGGTGGCCGGGGGCGGGGTGCACAGCACACCCTACACAACGGGCCGCGTGCCCGTAGCGGCATCGAGGTCTGAGGCGTCAAGCGGCGATCCCACGCTTCAGACAGCAGACTCCGCACCCGGCGCTGCCCAGGAAACGCCTGACGGCGTCACTACAAACGGGGCGGTGGAGTTGGCGCTGAGGTTCGTGCCGGGACAGGCCACGGTCTATAGAGTCACCACGGAGCATCACAAGAGCGTTGAATGGAGAGGATCAATGGCGGCCAAGCCGGCGCAGTTCACCGACGGCCGCACGGGCAACCGCGTTGAATTGACGTTCGAGCAGCGGGTGCGGGAGGTGGGGGAGGATGGTGTCGCGGTTCTGGAAGTCACGATCCAGGGCCTGAAGTATGTCGGCGAAGTGGTGAACAAGGTCGTTCTCGACTTCGAGAGTGCCCGGCCCGAAGATGCGGGCAGCCCGCTGGCGGCGCTGATCGGCAAGAGCTACCGGGTGCAGATGTCGCCCAGGGGACAAGTCCGCGCGATCTCCGGGATCGAGCCTCTGCGCCGGGCGATGCAGGGCGGCCTGCCGGCCCACCGCGTGGCGCAGAGACTGCTCGGAGAGGAAGAGATCCGCAATCGCCACGAAGTTACGGCGTTGTCGGCCCTGCGGGAAAGCTCGGTGCGGCCGGGCCAGACGTGGAGCAGTATCCGCTCCTTCTCCTTTGCCGATCTGGGCGGCAAGACCTACGAGCGGATCTACACGCTCAGAAATGTAGGGTGTGCTGTGCACACCGATTCCCAGGACCAGGAGATTGCCGGCGGCGGTGTGCCCGGCACACCCTACGCGGGCCGGGTGGCCGTGGTGGAGATGAAGGCGATCCCGTCGGTGGCCCCAGCCGAAGATCACACTCCGCGGCCGGCGGTGAACCCGTTCACCCGGATGTCCGACAATACCGACCGCTACGTGGGTCGCCTCGTGCTCGACCTCGATCATGGGCAGGTGGGGGAGTACTGCGAAGAAATGCAGAACGAGTGGATCATCGTCGATCCGGCGGCCCTGCAGACCGGTGAGCCGGCGGCGATCAAGATGACGGCCCGGCAGCGGCATCGGCTGGAGCGCGTGCCATGAAGGACACCAATATGAAATCCGAGGCCGCGCCGCGCGGAAATTCCAAATTCGAAATCCGAAATCCGAAACAAATTCTAATGACCAAAATTCAAAGCGCGGCCCCGTCGGCACCGGCGTTTAGGTCATCGATGCTTCGGACGTTGTCCAACATGAAAGGACATCGGTGAGGATCGTAGGAGCGATTTCCGTTGCGGCTCTTCTGACTCTGCTTACGGCGTGCTCGTCGCCCGATCAGGATCGTTCGGTGTCGGACGGCATCGCCGCCGGCACGGCCCGGCGGGGGACGTCGGATACGGCAAGTCGCGCCGCCGGTGGGCGATCGAAGCCTGTCAAGCGCGTGTTTCTGACCGTGGATTTCCAGGAAGGCCGGACGCTGCGCTACAAGTTCACCTCGAGAAGGAATATCGCGGTGGACTGGGACCCGAACGCCGTCGCCGGCGCGAACCGGGTGCAGGAGCAGTCCGAAAGCCTCGAGATGATCGTCGCGTACACGCCGGTTGCGGTGGACCCTTACGGGGCCAGCACGATCCGGGCGGTGGTCGAATCGGTCCAGGCGGTCCGCCACGGCGGGCCCGGCTCACGCACTTACGGCCGCGATGCGGTCGAGACGGCTCAGGGCAAAGCCTTTTCGCTGAAAGTCGATCCGCGCGGCAAGACGATCGACGCCTCCGAGCTGACGGCCTTGATCCAGGAGATGGGTAAGCAGGCCTTCCGGGCGGACACCTCCCAGGGCCGTATCAAGGAGCCGGACATGATCGGCGATTTCGTCGCGAGCCAGTGGTTCCTCTGGGATGCGCCGTCGAGCCTCGAGCGGCCCGCCGAGGGGGTGGTTCCGGGCCGGACGTGGCCGTCGCAGCTTTGGGTGCCGACGCCGATGGTGGCACGCCTCGCCCGCAACGTGGTCTACCAGCTCCAGGAGGTCCGCCAGGGTACCGCTTCCTCGTGGCGAGGGCGGCCCGCCCTTGCGTCGCGAGGCCATCCTGGCCTCGCTTCTCGTGTCGAGGGCGTCCCGCCCTCGAAGCGCGGGCAGGATGCCCGCGACACACAAGGGCAGGATGCCCTCGCCACACAAGGGCGGGACGCCCTCGCCACGCAAGGGCAGGACGCCCTCGCCACGCAAGGGCAGGATGCCCTCGCCACGCAAGGGCAAGATGCCCTCGCCACGGCGGGGGATGCCGCCGGGCCGCTGGCGGTCATTCGGCATACGTACACGCCGGCGGACGCTGTGCCGGCGGGCTGGCCGATCCCGTATTCCGGCAAGTTTCAGGTCAGTGGCACCTTCGGCTTTCTCGGTCCGTATGAGGCTCTCGGGCTGGAAGGGGCCGGCGAGGAGTTGTTCAACCTCCAGGCCGGGCGGATCGAACAGCGACGGGAAACGTATACCCTGCGGCTGAAGGCCGGACTGCCGCCGATGGGCATCAAGGCCGATCCGCATATTACGATCGAGCAGACGTTGAGCATGGAGTTAGTGAATTCGAAGTCCGAATCTCGACACCGCGAACGCGGAGAGATCGATTCGCAACAAACTCAAAAACCGAATAACCCAAATTTCTAAACGGGGCCATCGCAGAGCGACAGCGTTTCGGTCATTGGGATTTTGAATTTGTTTCGGATTTGGGATTGATCTCTCCGCATGCGCGGTGTGGTGCTTGGTGCTTGTTTTCTACTTGGAGGTCGCGAATCTTGGAACGGAACACCTTATGGGCGCCATGGCGTATCCCCTACATCCGCGGTATCGAAAAGGACGACGGCTGTTTTCTCTGCCATGACTATGCCCATCCCGAGCAGGATGAGGAGAACCTGGTCCTGTGGCGGACCGAGCGCAGTCTCGTCGTGCTGAACCGATTTCCGTACAATAACGGACATCTGCTGATCGCGCCGGCCCGGCACATCGCCGATCTCGGCGCAGCCACCGAGCCAGAGATGCTGGAGCTGTGCAAGCTGGTGCGGGAAGCGCAGCGGGCGCTGTCGGTGGCGATCCGTCCGCACGGCTTCAACGTGGGCCTGAACTTCGGCCGGTGTGCGGGGGCGGGCCTGCCCGGCCACCTGCACATCCACGTGGTGCCGCGTTGGGACGGCGACACGAATTTCATGAGCGTCTGCAGCGATACGAAAGTGGTCAGCCAGTCGCTGGCGGACCTGCTGGCCGAATTGAAGCAGGCCAGCGCCGAGCACGGGCTGCCGGCGCTCTGAGTTGTAGGGTGGGGCTTGCCCCACCGGAATCCGTTGGCTCAGAAATCGGTGGGGCAAGCCCCACCCTACTACCGACTATTATGTGCGATGGACTGAGTCCTTATGCCGCGATGGAGGCGATGAGCCGGGGCCGGGCCTTTCCCGAGCCGCCTCACCCGTACCGCTCGGATTTCGAGCGGGACCGCGACCGGATCATCCACTGCTCGGCGTTTCGGCGGCTGGAAGGCAAGACCCAGGTCTTCTCGCCCGGCATCAACGACTACTACCGCTCCCGGCTGACGCACAGCATCGAGGTTGCCCAGATCGGCCGGACCATTGCCAAGGTACTCGGGCTCAACGAGGGCCTCACGGAAGCGATCTGCCTGGCCCACGATCTGGGCCATCCACCCTTCGGCCACACCGGCGAGAAGGTCCTTGACGAGTTGATGGCCGACTGCGGCGGCTTCGAGCACAACGCCCAGACCCTGCGGATTGTGACGTTGCTCGAACATCCCTACCCCGCCTTCATGGGCCTGAACCTGATGTACGAGACCCGCCTGGGCCTGGCCCGAAAGGCGGAAGGCAGAAGACAGAGGACAGAGGACAGAAAGCAGGAGGTGCCGCCGTCCTCGGTCCTCGGCCCTCGGTCCTCCGATTTTGGCGAGCTCAACTGCACGCTCGAAGGCCAGATCGCCGACGTGGCCGACCGCATCGCCTACAACTGCCACGATCTCGAGGACGGCATGCGGGCCCGGCTGATCAACGGCAACCAGATGCGGCACCTGGACCTCTACGCCGAGGCGGCGCATCGCGTCGGGGTCGAGCGGATTCCGGACTGGACGATCCGCCGGACCCGCGTGGCCAAAACGATCATCGATCACTTGGTCAGCGATTGCATTGACAGCGGCCGCGCGAACATCGCCCGCGCGGGCATCCAAACGGCCCACGAGGTCTGCGCGACCGCCCAGGACCTGATTGCCCTGTCGCCCGAGAGCGACCGGCGGCTGGCCGCCCTGGAGCAGTTCCTGCTCGCCAACTTCTACCATCACGAGACCCTGGTGGCCGCCGCGGCCAGGGCCCGCGACTGGCTGACGGAGCTGTTCCACCAACTGTGCCGCGACCCCGGCCGGATGCCCGGCTACTTCCGCGGCTTCATCCCCGACTGGGGCCTGCCCCGAACCGTCTGCGACTACATCGCCGGCATGACCGACCGCTACTGCCTCAAGCTCCTCGAGGTCGCGAATCCGTAGACTGAATGGAGGGCCATCATGCAGAAAGTCGCGACGATCTACCACAAGTCGAGCATGAATCGGGTTGATTCAGGATCGTTCTCCTTGGTATATTGAGCCCATGGAAACTGTGCGCTACATCTACAGAGACCTCTACGAAGAACTGACCAGCGGTCGAATCCCCGGCGTGCGGCGCGTGGCGGAGCTGTGAATCACATGATCGAGCAGATCACCATCAAGAACTTCAAGAGCTTCAAGGACGTGACTCTCAAGCTGGGACCACTGAACATCTTCATCGGCGCCAACGCCAGCGGCAAATCCAATTTCTTCGATGCCTTACGTGTCCTGCAGGGCATTGGCTACGGATTCACAATCCACGAGATCTTGGACGGCAAGCCCAAGAGTGCGACAAGTGAGGTCTGGGAAGGCATCCGTGGTGGCAGCACGAATGCGGCCTTCACTCGTGAACACGCCCTCTTGCCGACAGTCTTTGAGGTCTGCGGAAAGTATGGCACCAGAGCCTATGAACGATTCGAGTTTGAGGTTTTCTTCTCATCCGAGAAAGGTCGGCTGCAGCACGAACGTCTTGCTGTTGCCAACAGAGATATCTATGACTCTGCGTGTGCATTCGCCGAGAACCTCGTCTGCCTCGATAATCCAGTGTTCACAGTGAGCTACCTTAAAGGTGGCAGAGGGCGGCCGCCTCAACTTGCGTTCGACAGACATCGATCGGTGTTGGCGCAAATGGCTTCGGGAGGCAATGGGAAATGGACCAAAGAGCATGCAGAAGGCGCGCAGCAAGTGGCGCGTGCTTTGGCTGATGTCCAGCGCATTGACCCTTCGCCCGCGTTTCTGCGTGCGTACTCGCAGGCGCATGAGGTTAAGCGGATGGGTGAGCATGGGGAGAATTTTGCTGCGCTGGTGCGAACGATTTGTCGTGACTCTGAGACCAAGAGAGCCTTTCTGAGTTGGCTGCGGGAACTGCGCCCTCATGATGTCGATGATATTGATACCCGAAGTGGCGCACTTGGGGAACCGCTGGTGGCGATGAAGGAAAGAGGCCGTGAATGGCTAGCGCCGGTTCTGTCGGACGGGACTCTACGCTTCGCGGCAATTGCGGCGGCGTTCTTTCAGCCCGATATACCCGGTGTAATCATGATCGAGGAAATCGAAAATGGGATTCATGCCAGTCGGTTGCGATTGTTGGTGGAGTTGCTTCGCAGCCGGGCGGCGGCCGGGAAGACGCAGGTCATGGTTACGACGCACTCACCGGTGGTGCTCGCTTGGCTCAAGCCTGAGGAGTACGCCACCACGTTCTACTGTAAGCGCGACGAAGAGACCGGGGAGTCGCGAATTGTTCCCCTGACCGAGATCCCACGGTTCACGGAGATCGTCAGCAAGCAGCCGATCAGCGATTTGTTTGCCGAGGGTTGGTTGGAGGAAGCCCTGTGAGCTTTCGGGTGCTGGTCATCCCTGAAGATCCCACCTACAACGGTTACATTCTTCAACCCCTCGTCGAACGGATGCTGGCCGAGTTGGGCAAGCCCAACGCTCGGGTCGTGATCCTCACCAATCCGAAATTGAACGGCTATACCCACGCCGTCAGCGCGATCCGAGGCGACTTGATTGATCGCTACCAGCACTTCGATCTGTGGTTGTTTCTGCCCGATGGCGACCGCGCGGGCAACCTGCAAGCTCTTGAGAGCGAGTTGCTGGAGCGAGGCATACGCTTACTCTGTTGCGCCGCTCAGCCTGAGGTTGAGGCCTGGTTGTTGGCGGGACATCGAGATGAGTTGCCCCTTCCCTGGACACAGGTGCGCCGGCATCCACGCTTGAAAGAGGGTGTATTCGAGCCCTTTCTCCGGCAGTTCGGCGACCTGCGAAGCCCGGGCGCCGGACGGGAACGCCTGACGTGCCAGACGCTGGCCAATTATCGAGGACTTCTGTCGGTCTGCCCGGAACTCGCCGACCTTGAGGATCGCCTGCGGGCGTTCCTCGCGCAGGGCGCATGATCGAGAGGATGGCCGCCTGGTACCGGGTTTCACAAGTACCGCGACTATAGGTGAGATTGCTTCGTCGCTACGCTCCTCGCAATGACATGATTGCCGCGCTCGGCGAGCCTCGCTCGCAATGACATCGGGCGCCCAAGTATGTCGTTGCGAGGGGCTTCAGCGACGAAGCAATCCTACTCTATCGTCTCGGAACTTGTGAAACACAGCACTCGTTGGAGCTTTGTATGAGGGCGACCCCATGCCCCCATGCCCTGTTCGCCTGATTCCCTTTGACTTGGCCGGGTGTTGCGGGTAGTGTCTTGGCCCTATGAACTGGAAACGATGGATCGCGACGTGTTTCGGGTTGGGCCGGATGCCGATTGCCCCGGGCTCGTGGGGGTCGCTGCCGCCGGCAATTGTGTTTGGGCTGCTCATGTACGGCGGGATGCCCGTTGCGACGGTGGTGGCCATGGCGGCGATGCTGTTTGTCGGATGCGTGACCTGCATTCTCTACGCGCCGGCCTCCATTGCGGTCAAGGGAAGGGACGATCCCGGCGAGGTCGTGATGGATGAGTTCGCGGCTCAGGCTCTGACGTTTCTGGCGGTGCCGCTGGTGGTGCCGCGGGCGCTGTCGGGCTGGGAGTGCCTGATGCTCGCGAGTTTCGGGTTTCTCGCGTTTCGCGTGATCGATATCTTCAAGCCCTGGCCGATCCGCAAGTTGGAGCGCTTGCCGGCCGGGTGGGGCGTTCTGGCGGACGATCTGGTTGCCGGGCTCGGCTCGGCGGTTCTGGTCCACATCGCCCTGGTGCTGCTGGTTAGGGTATAGCGGGATGAGTGATTACAGCGTCGAAGTCTGTAGGGAGCTTCAAGATCGCTTTCGTGGCAGCGGGGTACATCGACCCCTGCGGGTTAGTCGGTACGATCCGGGAACCGAGTTGACCTACCAGGTCGAAGGATTCGCGGGCCAGGGGGCCGCCGGCGTTCGTCTGAGCGTCGAGCGCTTCGTCGGGGGCGGCTTTGCGGGCCAGGTCTACCGCGTGAAGGTCCTGGGCATCGAGGGAGCCCCGATCGCCGGCTTGCAGGCGGGCGGCAACTACGCGATGAAGATCCTGGTTCCGCCGTCCAACTTCTCCCGTATGTTCCGCAACCTGCTCTATTGGGTGGGCTTCCAGGGTCCGTTCCAACTGCAGGTCAACCCGGCGGCGGCCCGGGCCGGAGCGCTGTGGCAGAAGATCATTCGGCGGGGCGCCCGAATCGAGTTTGGGGATGAGCGGGCCGTAGTGGACATCCACGGCACGTTCGTGGATGAGCGGCTGGGCAGTTGCGGCGAGCTGAGCGAATGGGTGGAGGGACGCACCTGGCGCCTGGAGGTGGACGATCGGCTCGACCTGCTGCGGCAATGGCGCCGGGGCAAGCCGGTGGAGGAGAGCCGGCTCGGGTCGCCGGAGTATCGCGCGAAGAAGGGATTCATGCACGAGTTCGTGGAGCTGCTGCACGAGATGGGGGCCCATGAATTCTCGCGGCAGTACGAGTGGTCCACCTGTAAGAGCCAGCCGAACTGCCTGAAGCGAACAACCGAGGAGCCGTCCGATTCGCCGGGCGCGGATGCGCGTTTTGCCGGGCTGGTGGCGGTCGATTTCCGGGCGGGATTGGCGTTGCTGCCGTTTCTGCCGATGAGTCCGGGCGATGTGAAACTGATCGCCCAGGGCTTGGGCCGGGGCTCCCTGGTCCAGTTCGACCGGGGCAGTCTGGAGCGGCTGGACCGCTTCGTGGCCGACCATCCGGCCGAGTTTGCGGACATGGGAGGGATTCTGACGGAGTTGAAGGAGGCGGAGCGCCTCTACCGCGATTCCGTTCCCGATATCACCCACAATCACGTCCGGCTGCTGTCCAGCGGCCGGCTATGGGGTACGATCCTGGACAGTGCCGTGACCAGTTGGCGAACCCGGGACTTGATCGACGAAAAGCACGCCCAGATCCTGCGGCGAAACCGCCTTTTCACGCTGTTGTTCTTTCTGGTCGGCGGTATCCCGTTGTTGGGCAAGGTGTTACGACGTGCGTGGGGCCGGCCCGACTGGCGCGAACACTACACGCGCCTGCTGACCAGCTTCGAATATCTCCGGAAGGCTTTCCAAGCCAGGACGGCCGAGACGCTCGTTGGCTGGCACCGGGCGGGGCGGGTGGAGGGCTGGCGCGCGATAAGGTTGGCCGATCAGCGGTGGAGGTTCCTGGGGCATTGGCCTTTGTCCATTCTGCCGGCCGGCCTGCACCGGTTACTGACCGACGGGCAATATGCCAGGGATAAGCTCGCTTATCTGTTCCTGCGGCCGATCTGGCTTTACTTCAATGCGCAGATGCGCGAGCAGTGGCTCCGCGACATGCTGGCGGAGGGGCAGAAGAAACACATGCTCAGCGAGGACGATGCGCAGGTCATCCTCCGGCAGGTGGGCGAGCCCTTCATCCAGAAGTATCTCAAGAGCCTGGCGGTCCACATCTGCACGCTGCCGGTCACGCAGGTCGTTTCCGTGACGATCGCCGTGATCTACGTCCTGATGCATCCAGAGATGCCGCGGGTGCAATCCTGGGGCGTTGGGCTGGGCATCATCGCCCTGTTTCAGGTGATCCCCATTTCGCCGGGGTCGTTGACCCGGGGGCTCTACGTTCTCTACCTCGTCGTAAAGGAGCGGAACTTCCGGGACTACAACATCGCGGTCTTTTTGGGCTTCTTCAAATATGTCGGCTATCTGGCTTTTCCGATTCAGATGACGTATCGCTATCCGGTCCTGGCCCGTTTCATGGCCGCCCACTGGGCGACGGAGGCGGTGCACGTGGTTCCCGTGTTCGGCGAGCATGGGGCGCTGCTGGAGCACTGGGTGTACTACCTGTTCTACAACTGGCCGCTGACGATTCGCCGCCGGATGGGGCTTCGCGCCCAATTGCGGGCTTCCGTCGCGCCGCGTTACTGGCATCTGGGCGCCTGCGCGATCGCGGCGGCGGCCGTGTTTGGGGTAGTAGACTATGTTCACGTCGGACAGGCCGGTGAGCTGCCCCAGTTGCAGACCTATTGGTGGCTGGTGGCCGTCATGCCGCTTGTGTGCGGTTCCCTGGTGACTCTGGGCTGCGGCGGCGCTATCCTGGGGTG
>VGYL01000177.1 GCA_016872975.1 Planctomycetota bacterium | reverse complement strand
ACCGCAGATTGCGCCGATTTTCGCAGATTACAGGAAGAGAAGCAGAAGGGAGAAAGCAAGAAGGATGCCTGCGACAAAAGTCGGGGATTAGCCCAACTGCCCCCTGTTTCTGGTCCAGGAACGCGGATCGAGACCGCACTCGCAGACTTTTGTCGCAGGCGTCAAGAAGGTGCCATACGGTTTCCTGTCTCTTTCTTCTGGCTTCTCCTTGAGAATCTGCGGAAATCGGCGCAATCTGCGGTTTCTTTGGATTTGGCTGCGGCCGGAGGCCGCGCTGGGACCTCTGTGGCCAGGACATGCCCCAGTACCGCGTTTCGCAAGTTCCGCGACTATGCGGATAGATTGCCGCGCTCGGCGAGCCTCGCTCGCAATGACATCGGGCGCCCCAGTATGTCATTGCGAGGAGCTTCAGCGACGAAGCAATCTTGACTCTATCGTCTCAGGACTTGCGAAATGCGGTACTAGCTGAAAGCGGATCGTTGATTTCTTGTGCGGAACCGGCAGGCGATTGGACGGCGAGCCGGCTCGGCGGGCCTTTGCCGTCTGGGGGGTCTTTCCGTAACTCGTGGGCTCTGCCCATGTTGGGAGATTGGCGGGGGCGGGGAACCTCCTGCCGATAAGAAACTGGGTATCATGGCCAAGAGCGGGGTTTTTGTGAATTTTTCATGTTGACAAGGCTTGGGCCGTTGGATAAAGTGGGTTGCCAAGGCAAACTGGATGGCCTTATGTCAAATGGATTTGGCAAGTAGGAAGGGTAAGGAATGAAGGATCTATTCACCACCGGCGAGGCCGCAGAGATCTGTCGAGTCAGTCAACAAACCATTATCCGTTGTTTCGATTCCGGCCGGCTCAAGGGCTTTCGCGTGCCCGGCTCCAAGTTCCGCCGCATCCCCCGTCTGAATCTGGTCAAGTTCATGAGGGACAACAGTATCCCCCTGGACAATCTGGATTCCGGCTGCAAGAAGGTGCTGATCGTCGATGACGACGCGGAGATCGTGGAGCTGATCAGCGACGTGCTGTCGCGCGACGGGCACTACGAGATCCGCACGGCGTCGAGCGGTTACGAGGCCGGGATGGTGACCCAACTGTTCCGCCCCGACCTGATCCTGCTCGATTACATGCTGCCGGATGTCAACGGCAACGTCGTCTGCCAGACGATCCGCAACAATCCGGAGTTCGAGAACACGCGGATCATCATCGTCAGCGGCGTGATCAAGCAGGATGAGATCGACCAGCTCCTGCGCTCCGGCGCGGAGGACTTCATCCGCAAGCCGTTCGACATCTCGGAGCTCACGGGCAAGGTCAGCGCCACGTTGCAGATGGCCTGAGCGACGGCCGGGATGGGAATGTTGGAATAATGGTGTATTGGAATATTGGGTGGCGTGGGGCGCCCCCCTACCCATCCTTCCATTATTCCATCGTTCCACTATTCCATTGTCTCAAGAGGATGCCCGCATGGCGCAGAAGTACGTGGATGCGACCGCTTCCCGCAAGGTGGAGCTGGCCATAGGGGAGCTGGGGCTCTTGTCGGTTCCGCCCTGTGTGGCCGTGCAATACCTGTCGAAGCTTCTGGCCGGCCGGTTCGCGCCGGCGTCGGTGGCCGATCTCGTCGAGTGTGAGCCGGCCCTGGCCGCGGCGATTCTGTCGCTGGCGCAGCGTCTGGCGGCGGGCCCGGCGAGCCAGCGGCACGCGGTCCGGCTCGTGCTGGATCGGCTGGACGCCGATGCGGTGCGCAACGTCCTGCTCCAGACCGAGGTTACCGCGGGATTCGAGATCGAGTTCGCCGGCGAGCAGCCGGCCTGGCCGTCGCGGAAAGACCTGATCCTGCACAGCCTGGCGGTGGCCTGCTGCGCCCGGCGGCTCGCGACAGCGGCCGAACCAGCCGTGGAGCCGAACCTGGCCTATGCGGCGGGTCTCTTGCACGACATCGGCAAGCTGGCCCTCCAGGACATCATGCCCAAGAGCCTGGCCACCATCACGAAGGAGGCCGAGGCGACCAGGGCCAGCCTGCACAAGATCGAGTATAGGCACCTCGGGACCCACCACGCCCTGTTGGGCAAGCAACTGGCCCAGCGGTGGCGGCTGCCGGAGCCGGTCAAGCTGGCGATCTGGCTGCACCATCGCAACGCCTCGGTTTTGGCCGACTCCGTGCCGGAAGCACGGCTGGCCGTCCTGGTGCAGGCGGCCGACCACCTCGCACGGCAGGCGAATATCGGCCTGTCCGGCAGCTTTGACGAGCCCCAGCCGCTGGAGGCCCTTGCCGACTCGGTGGGGGTCGCTCCGGAGGTGCTGTGGCAGATCGGCGAGGAACTGCCCGTGGAAGTCCGGCGCAAGAGCGCCTGTCTGGGCCTGGAGATTCCGCAAGCCACCGCCCGGTACTGCGACCTGATCCAGGCGACCGCGGCCCAGTTGTCGCGGACCCACGCCCAGCTCGCCTCCCAGGATCGGTCCCTGCAAACCGCCTCCAGCTTCCTCGACTTCGCCCAGGAGTTCCTGCGCGGCGTCCGCGCGGACGTCGCGGCTATCGATATTGCCGAGGACTTCGCCAAACGCTGGCAACGATTCTTCCAGACGGGCACGGTCTGCCTCTACCTGACGGCCGGTGCACACAACGGTGTGGTCGATGCCGCGATCGTCGAGGCCCTGGGGCACAGCCGTAAGACCGTCATCCGGGCGCCGCAGGAAGGTTCGCTGCTGCCCAAGTCCATCGCCGGCCGATTCGCGCTGCTGGAAGCCCAGGACCAGATCGACTGGCTTCTGGAGCAACTGGATGTCGAGTTCAACAGCGGCCAGGCCCGGCTGCTGCCCCTGTTGTCGGACGGGCAGGCCATCGGCGTCCTGGCCTTCGAGTTGAACTACCCCAACGATGTCAGTCTGTTTGCGGAGAGATTTGAGCGAGCGGCCGTGATGGCAGGCACGGTCCTGAGCCTGGCCCTGACGAGAGAGAGCCAGGAACGCTGGGCCGAGCGGTTTGCCCAGGCGGACGGGGAAGCCCGGAGGACGGAGGACAGAGGACAGAGGGCGGAGGGCTCCGGTGGCGTCCGTCAGCCGTTGGTCGAGGTTCTTCCTCCGGTCGAGGCCTTGGCCGAGATGGCTGCCGGCGTGGCCCATGAATTGAACAATCCTCTGTCCGTCATCGCCGGCCGGGCTCAGTTGCTGGCCCAGGCCGAGAGCGACGGCCAGAAGCGGCATGTCCTCGACGTGATCCACGAGAGTGCCTGCGAGGCCGCCGGGGTGGTCGACGATTTGATGAGCTATGCCGAGCCGGCGCCGCCGCGACCGGCCCGAACGCCCATCAGCCAGATCATCGACGAATCGATCCAGTTGGCCGGCCACAAGACCGGGGCCGAGCCCGTCCATGCGCAAGTGCATATCGCGCCGGAGGTTAAGGACGTGCAGGTGGATTCGGCCCAGGTGGTCGTCGCGCTCGCCAACATCATTGCCAACTCGATCGAGTCGTACGCGGACCCTGCGGGACTGGTGAAGATCGCCGCCGAGCCCCAGCGCGAGGGTCTGCGGCTGCAAGTCAGCGATTTGGGCTGCGGCATGGAGGAGGCCACCGTCCGCAAGGCGACCGGCCCCTTCTTCTCGGCCAAACCCGCCGGCCGCAAGCGCGGTATGGGACTGGCCTACGCCAGCCGCCTGATCCGGCTCAACCGGGGCACCCTGGAAATCGAGAGCCAGCCCCAGCACGGAACGACCGTGACCATCACCCTGCCGTACGCATAATGACCAGAGTCCCCGTCACAGAATTGAACGATCGCATGCAGCGGTTCCGCGCCGGCATGGACACCCAGCATCCCGCTTGGGAGCTGGGCGCGATCTTCGGGCGGATCAACCAATACTACTTCACCGGCACCCTGCAGGATGGCGTGCTGCTGATCCCCCGCGACGGCCCCGCGGTGTTCTGCGTGCGCCGCAGTTTCGAGCGGGCCGGCACGGAGTCGCTCTTCCCGGATATCCGGCCCATGAAGGGCTTTCGCGACGCCGCGACGCTCGTACCGGCGGCCCGCCACGCGATCCATGTCGACACCGAGACGGTTCCGGTGGCTCTGCTGGGCCGGTTCCGCAAGTACTTCCCCTGCCCGGAGATCGGGTCCCTGGACCCCCAGATCGCCAAGCTGCGGGCCGTCAAGAGCCCGTACGAACTGGCGATTCTGGAGAGGGCCGGGGCGATCCACCGGCAGATCCTGGAGGAAGGGGTCGCGCCGCTGCTGCGCGCGGGGATCAGCGAGGCCGAGTTCGCGTGCGAGCTGTTCTCGTTGATGGTCCGGCAGGGGCATCAGGGCGTCGTGCGCTTCGTAATGCCCAACGTGGACATCGCGGTGGGCCAGATCGGCTTTGGCGAGAACTCGCTGTACCCGACCAGCTTCGACGGCCCGGGCGGGTGCGTGGGCATCGGGCCCGCCGCCCCGGTCCTGGGCAGCCGCGACCGCCGGCTCCGCCGGGGCGACCTGGTGTTCGTGGATATCGGCTGCGCCGTCGAGGGCTACCACACGGACAAGACCATGGTCTACATGTTCGGCGAGCCGTTGCCCGACGAGGCGATCGTCGCCCACCATCGCTGCGTCGAGATCCAGCGCGAGCTGGCCGCGATGCTCCAGCCCGGCGCCGTTCCCTCGGAGATCTACGCCACCGTCATGGCCCACCTGGACCCCGCGTTCCTCCAGAACTTCATGGGCTTCGGCGACCGCCGGGTCAACTTCCTCGGTCACGGCGTGGGCCTGCAGCTCGACGAGCTGCCCATCCTGGCCGAGAAGTTCGACGAGCCCCTGGCCGCCGGCATGGTCCTGGCCCTGGAGCCCAAGAAGGGCATCCCCGGCGTCGGGCTGGTCGGCCTCGAAGACACCTTCGTAGTCACGCCCCAAGGCGCCCGCAGCCTCACCGGCGCCCATCCCGGCTTGCCTCTGATCGAGGCTTGACCCGGTATCCACGGACCGCCTACCTGCAATTCGGTCAGCGACGCGGCTTGGCCGCCCTGCGGGAGGCTCTTTCCTGCTGCTTCTCTTTGTAGAAGTCGATCAGCCGCTTGGGGTCGAAGTCAACTCGCCGAGAGATTTCCCTCCTGATTTGCCTGATTCTGGCGATCGTCTCATTGTCTTTCATCTTAGAACTCCATCAACTCCAGCGGTGTGAGGATCTCCGGCGTGGGGATCCTCAGCCTCTCGTTGATTCTACGAATGTGCTTCCGCTTGTTGGCGTTGGCCAAGTGATTGCAGTTCCAGGTCAACAGGTAGTCCATCTTGTAGAACGACGCCAACGCCAGGTGCAGGGCATCGCCGAGTTCGTCCTTGGGCATCAGATAATGGGAGATGTAGACCTCCACGACTTCCCGGATGTCATCCGTGATTTCCAAGAGCCGAAGGTCTTGGATCAGCAGCAGCTTGGCTTCCTTCTCAGGGTGCTCGCCGGATTCCAGCTCGTAGAAGACGGCCTCGGAGGTGTAGCATTCCAATTCTTCTCTGCTTTCATCCCACCACAGGCGGGTCCAATTCCGCATGGCGACAAACTCGGCTTCCATCCGAGTCTCGTGATAGAATGATGGTATCGACGTTTCGATGTACACCTTGTCCATGGCGATATCTTACCGGCGCACCGGCATCACCGGCAACTCTTTCGTCGCTCCACCCCCATTCTGGGGGGGAAACGGGGTCCGGTACATTTGCCATCGATCC
This sequence comes from Planctomycetota bacterium, assembly GCA_016872975.1. Taxonomy (GTDB): domain Bacteria; phylum Planctomycetota; class Phycisphaerae; order Sedimentisphaerales; family Anaerobacaceae; genus PLanc-01. The sequence goes on along the minus strand of VGYL01000177.1, from coordinate 4,314 downwards.
GCAGACATTCTGGGCCTTCAGGAGTCCGGGTGCCTCTCGTGGATGAGCCTGTCGGCCCATCTCGTTGAAGACCTCTTCCGCGGGTACCGCCTCGATTTCCCCCCGCTCGTAGGCGTCGATCCGGTCTTGGGCCTCCTTCGCCCAGGCCGCATCGATCTCCTGGCGGGCCGGAAACTCGAAACTCGCGCGGACCTGCTCGACCAATTCGGCTCGATCCACCGGCGGCAAGTCCAAAGCTTCTCGGAGGACTTGTCGGCTTTCTGGCGTCATAACGCAACTCCTGTACCTTGGCTGCTCTATGATAGCACAATCGCTCGTGCGCTCCCACGGGACTTGCCAAACGAGGCTCTCCCCCCCCGCCCCCCAGCGGGTTCGCAGATCGACGAGATGCCCGTGCTGACCGAGGGGTGTGACGAGCCCCTGGCCGCGGGCATGGTCCTGGCCCTGGAGCCCACGAAGGGAATCTCGGGCGTGGGGAATCGGATCCTATCTCCCGGCAGGAAGACGCCGCACGGCGGAATTCCTTTAAGCCGCCGATTGTCAATTTGAGGGCTGGCCCTCGGGGATTTCGATGGGGAGATGTCGCGGGAGAGCACCAAAATCAGAATAGTTGCGCATCCCCTGCAAGGGGCGTGCAATCATGGCTTAGAGCCGTAAAGACCCGTGTTCCTGTGCGCATGGGTAGATCGAAGCAGCGGTTGCGAACAAGACCGTTTGTAGTTCGGCCGCAAGGCGGGTCCAACCGTCCGCCCTTCCTTTCGCTTTCTTGTTGGGAAGGGTAGAACGTACTCCGGAAGGCGAAGCCCGCCGTGGGTGTCCGTCTCCAAGAGTCTCGCAAGAGGCGGTTCAGGGGGGTGGCGACGTGGTTCTTTGACAAGTCGGGGGCCTTGCCTCGCGTGGATGCGTCGGTTCCGATCGGGAGTAAGATCTTCGGGAGGCCCTCACCTGCCCGGAAAGACAAGAGACCGGGCACACGCGGTCGAGGCCGGAAGCAGGAAAGCGAAGCTGGCAACGGGGGTTGCAATGGTCCGTCCTCCTTTCTCGCCGGGGAGACCTGAAGAAGGCTCTGCCTTCGCTGGGTCGTTACGACTCGGCTCGCAGAGCCTCCGACGATCGGTCGTCTGAATTGGAAGTGGGAAGTGTAAAGTGTAAAATTCCGACCGGCAGTGTCTCCTGCTTAACACTTGAAACTTCGAACTTAGAACTCCTCTTACCACTTCAAACTTCCCCAGGGTTCGGCCGATGAACCGCAGGCAGTTCGTCCGCGGATGGTGGGAAAAACCGCCGTTAGGCCCATCTTCCGAATCCTGCTCCCGGCTCAAACCGGCGGGAACTTGATGTCGCGGTAGAGGCCGTCCTTGCGGGCGGCCCCCCGCACAGATTCGTACGTGAGGCACTATCTCATACTCACCCTACAGGGTCGGCACGCCAGGGGAGGTGATTGCACTTTCTTGTCCGGCTCTTTCATCCGCGACTCTCTGCCCGCTTTGACCGGCGCTTTCTGACTGGCCCCGGGTCCCCCCTGGATATCGCGGTAACGGAGCCAGATCAGAAACGAATACGGCACCATGTAGGGGGGACCCGAAGTCTGAGATTGGGGTTGACGGTGCGATGGGAGCGGGTATAATCATGCGGGTTCTCTTGGTCCAGGGGAAACAACATGGCCGACGCCGCGAATAGAGAACGCGAGGAGGACACGGGGGCAGAGGGTATTCCTACAGGCGCATACGACGGTGCGGCGGTGGGGCCGGGCGGGCAGATCGGGGCGTATAAGCTGCTGCGTATTCTTGGCGAGGGCGGGTACGGGATCGTCTACTTGGCTGAGCAGCAGCGGCCGGTCAAACGCCGGGTGGCCCTGAAGGTCATCAAGCCGGGGATAGATACCAAGCAGGTCATCGCGCGTTTTGAGGCGGAGCGGCAGGCCCTGGCCCTGCTGGATCATCCGAATATCGCCCATGTCTTCAGCGCCGGGACCACCAAAACCGGCCGGCCGTATTTTGCGATGGAGTACGTCAAAGGCGTGCCCATCACCGAGCACTGCGACCGCTACAAACTGACCATCGAGGAGCGGCTGAAGCTCTTCCTGGCGGTCTGCGAGGCGGTCCAGCACGCCCATCAGAAGGCGATCATCCACCGCGACATCAAGCCCTCGAACATCCTGGTGGCCTATGAGGGCGAACAGGCGGTGCCGATGATCATCGACTTCGGCGTGGCCAAGGCCCTGACGCAGTCGCTGACGGAGCGGACGCTGGTGACCGAGCAGGCCCAGATGATCGGGACGCCGGAGTATATGAGCCCTGAGCAGGCCGAGATGACCAGCCAGGACATTGACACCCGCACGGATGTTTACTCGCTGGGCGTTTTGCTTTACGAGCTACTGACGGGCACACTGCCGTTCGACCCACAGACACTGCGCGAGGGTGGGCCGGAGCAGATGTGGCGGCTGATCCGCGAGCAGGACCCGCAGACGCCGAGTGTCCGTCTCAGGACAGTTGAGCAAAGCGAGTCAGTCAATCTGGCCCAGCAGCGGCGTACCGATATCCGCACATGGCGACACCGCCTGCACGGGGAACTGGACTGGATCACGCTCAAGGCGATGCACAAGGACCGCACGCGCCGTTACCAGACCGCCCACGCCTTCGCAGAGGACATCCAGCGGTACCTGAACCAGGAACCTGTTCTGGCCGGCCCGCCGAGTGCGATGTACAGACTCCAGAAGCTTATCCATCGCAACAAGGGGCTCTTCGTGTCCGCTGCCGTCATTGCGGTCGTGATGCTCCTGGCGGCCATTGTCTCCACGCATCAGGCTTGGTCCGCGCGAAGGGCCAGACAAGCCGAGAGTGTGGAACGCAAGGCCGCCCAGCAGGAGCGAGACAGAGCGAGGGAAGCTGAACACCAGGCAGAGGCGAACCTGTATGACTCTCTCCTTCGGGAGGCCCGCGCCACACGGGTCGCTCGACGTATGGGCTATCGTGAGGAAGTCTTCCGTGCGCTCCAGCAGGCACGCGATCTGGACGTGCCCCAGAGGAATCACGCGGAGCTGCGCAGCGAAGGGATTGCCTGCATGGGTGATTTCATAGGTCTCCAGCCCAAGCAGATCCTGGCGCAACCACAAGAACCGAATGCGCCCGGGATCTGGTGGGCCGTTCTTCATCCTACCGATGCGATGGCAGCCTTTGGTCTAGCGGATGGGACGGTCCTTTTGAGGGACGTACATTCAGCACGGGACCTTGCCCGGTTTGATGGGGAACACTTTCCTTGTGGCCTGTGCTTCGGCAGTACGGGCGAGACCCTGCTCTCGCTGCACATGCCCAACTTCTTGAGCCCTAAGCAAAGGCCCGCGGAAACGGTGGCCCGTCTCTTTGTCCGGGCTCAGGACGGCAACTGGGTCCAGACCCGGAAGATAGCAATCCCGCATGCTGTGGCGTGCATGTCAACCGCGGCTGGCTTCCGAGTTCTCATTGTGGACCGAGCATCGCGCTCCGCTCGGATCACGGAACCACTGAGCGGCGCCCTCCTGCACGAATCCTACCTTATAGGAGACGTGAATCAAGTCATGGTGGACATGACCCCGGATGACCGATGGTTGGCGGTGGCTGTCGTCGAACCGGCCAGCGGGGGCGCATCCATCGTGGACATCTGGGACCTCGCCCAGCAACAGCTCCTGATGCGGCTCGAGCCCGGCCTGGCGCAGTGCACCGACTTGAGGTTTAGTCCGGACGCACGGTACCTGGTGTTTCTGTCGCAGTCCGGCGGGCTCGTCTATGCGACAGAGGGATGGCAGCGCATCGGTCATTTCACGCAGCAGTTCAGAGGTGGTGGGCTTGCGATCTTCCTGCCGCGCAGCCATTTGTTAGCCCTGTTATCCGCGGCGCAGATCCGCTTCTGGGACTGCCAGAGGAAGGACTACGTGGCCGTCTTCAGGCAACCGTCCAGTGATAGTGTGCTCTCTGCGTCTGACGACGGGAAGGCTCTGTTGATGTACAGTCTCAGGGAGGCTTGGATGCACTCGCTGGATGTGCGTACCGAAAAGCTGGTTCTGGAAGGCCACACCGCCTATGTTCCCAACGTGGCTTTCAGTCCGGACGGAGCACGCCTGGCGTCCGTGGGCAAGGATCGAAGGCTCCGGGTCTGGGACAGTGTCACAGGTGCCCTGGAGTGCGAACGGGAGTTGAAAGCCCTGGGTCAGGGGGTCGCGTCAGGGCGATTGCGCGATACTGGGTAACTTGGCATAATTGGGCAATTACGCTTCCCGCCGCTTGCTGAGGGACAGCAAGGGTAGAGGGAATCGTGTGAGCCTGGGAGTACATGCCA
>VGYL01000176.1 GCA_016872975.1 Planctomycetota bacterium | reverse complement strand
TTGGAGACGTGGTGCACGACGATATCAGGCATCTTTCCGTGTTCCTCCATCTCTACGCCAAGCGCACGGAGAGATTCGGAATCGAAAAAGGCCCATTTCCGCCGGGTGTCCCCCACGTACAGGACATGGCCATCAGGAGTGAATACCGGGCAGAAGTCGTCGAGCACCTTCTTGACCAGCGTGTTGTGGCCGCCCGGCGACAACAGAATGGCCGCTCCGTCCTGCAGGACGACGGGAATTCGCAGAGTCTTTCGCTCACGGGCATAGAGACGTTTGAGGGTGTCTACGGAGGCAAGATAGGCGGACAGACGCGTGGGCCACTCGGGTGTGCCGAAGGTACGCAGCAGTTTCAACGCCGAAGGCTCGATTTGATAGACGGCTTTGGGGCTGTTTGTGGGTCGTGACGGCCTGTCCGGGTTGGGGACCACCAAGCCGGCTTGCACGAACTGGTGGACAGTATGGCGACGTACGGTTTCGCGGCTATTCGGGGCATATCGTTTGCCGTAGTGATTGGCAAAGAACTCCATCATCGGAGTGATACCCATCAACGGGGCGCGTGCATCCGCCCAGGACTCGGTTGCTCTCAGATCCAGCAGCGACAGAAGAGTCAAGGCAGACCGCTCATTCACTTGGGGACGAGGGAACCCCAATGCTTCGAGAACTTCGGTGGATTCCCGAATCTTCTTCGCTGCTGCGGCACTCGTACGCTTACTCACCTTCGTCACACACCTTCTCCAACACGGCATCGATCTGCTGTTGGTCTGCCCGGTTCGCTCCCATTTCCCGACCGAGTCGCAGCATCTGTTCTCGGGACGGATATCGCAGCTTGCGCAGATCCGTGGCATTCACCTGCGTGTGGCCGCTGAACAAGCGGAAATACTGATCCAGCCAGGACGAATTCAGGAAGACCGCCAGCCCTGGCGCCAGCTCCGAGGGCAATCCGCGTCCCTGGGCATGGAAGTAGTTGAGATGGTTCTCGAACCCGACCTGGGATGCGGCAATCCGGGTGGGATCGTAGGTCGCCGCCACGATCCGGCGGCGCTCCTCTTTGGCGGTGAATCGCTTCGTGAGGACGTAATACCCGGCGGGAACGAGCAAATCCGCCGTCTTGTCCGTGGCGACGAGGGCGTTTGGCTTCTTGGCGCCCGGGAGGGGCCAGTGCACGAGCCCGTCGTCGAAGTGGCACGGGTAAATGAGAGGTGCGGTCCCGGGCTCCGGGTCTTCGCGAAGAAACGCGCGGGCGCGGAAGTCCACCACACGGCCCGTCGAAACCTCCAAGCCCAGTTCGCCCAAGGTCGTGCGGAACCGGGCCATGCGTGCCGCCACGTGGCGGCCCCGGTCACTCTCGATCAGGTGAATGAAAGCATCGGGGTCCTCCGGAACCACGATCTCGCGGAACGGAACACGTTTCACCTGCCCTTCGCTGAGCCCGGCCCCCTTGGAGGTGGAGATCCGGACCATTCCTTTCTGCTGTTCGCTTCGAATGCCGTGAAAGATGATGTTTTCCTGCAGGACGGAATCGTCCGCAAATGCTTCTTTTCTCGATTCGAACGTGTGGATGTGTCGCAGATCGAGCAGCGACAGAAGGCTCTTGCGGAAGCGACGGAAATAGGGTCCGTTGCAGAAACTACGCGGCGTGATGGCCACGATCTCACCCCCGGGCCGTGTGAGATATGCAGCCAACCACACGAAGGCGGCATAAAGATTCGAGACTTCCATTCCCGCCGCGCTCAGGGTCCTGCGCGTCTCGGATTCGCCGTTGATCTTCTGGTAAGGCGGATTGAGGATCACATGGGTGAAACTGTCGTCCCCCGCTGCAAAGAGATTGCCGGGCAACCGGGTGGCGGCCGCGGAGATGAAATCCTCGCACCGTATTGTCCCCCGGAAAACAACACCTGTCCGCGCGCATATGTTCCGGCAGAGATCCACCGTCGTCTCCAGGTGGGGCAGCACATTCGGATCGGTTTCGTAAGCTACGATTTCGATGGACTCCGGACGTTGCGGCAGAGAAACCAGCCGTTCCAGAAGGGCGGCGAAGAGGGAGCCGGTTCCGGCCCCCGGGTCCAGAATGCGCGCGGCAGGGACATCTCTTTCGAACAGCGAGGCCATGAACCTGGCGATCGGAGCCGGCGTCAGAAACTGCCCAATGGCCGAACGCTCCGTTCGAGACGCAGTCCTGCTGAACGCCCTTTGGGTCTTCTCTATGGAAGAGAGGAGATCTGCTTCCGCATGCAGGACAGATCCGGGGCCGTGCGCTGCTCCGCCATCATCAATGTTCTTCTTCCTGACCATCGATCCCCATGGTAATTGGCAGACAAGATACACGCAACCTCAAAAGCTCCTGCTGAACTTGTCGGGATGGGTGCTCCGGTTGCGTCCGAGATCCTCGTAGCAGTGCTTCTGCGGGGCGACATTCTGCGGGAGAAATCAGTTGGCCGGGCGGGACGTTGGCGGTAGACTGGGCGGCGTGTCCGGGTCCACGCACGACCCACGACGTCTTACGCACGACGAAAGGAGCAATGCCGATGGCCGAATCGATCGCCCTGCCGCAAGTCGCCGCGGAGCAGCCCTGGTGGAAAGAACTGACACTGTATCACTGGCTGGTGGTGATTCTCGGCGCCTGCGGCTGGCTGTTCGACTGCATGTGCCAGCGGATTTTCACGCTGTGCCGCGAGCCGGCCCTCAGCGAGGTGCTGGGCAGCGGCGTCGCGGATACCGTGGTGAAGAACTGGGGCGGCTGGGCGACGACCGCCACGATGATCGGTTGGGCCACCGGCGGTATCATCTTCGGGATGACGAGCGACCGCTGGGGCCGCGTCAAGACGATGGTCATCACGCTGCTGGTCTATACCGGATTCACGGGCCTGTCCGGTCTTTCCCGCAGTCCCACCGAGTTCCTGATCTGCCGCTACCTGTGCGGTCTGGGCGTCGGGGGGATGTTCGGCGCGGCCACCACCCTGGTGGCGGAGAGCGTCCCCGGCCGGTTCCGGGCGATCGCCCTGGGCCTGCTCCAGACCCTGTCGGCGGCCGGGAATATCATCGGCTCGCTCCTGACCACGAGAATTCGGCCAGGCGAGGCGGATTTCCTGTTCGGCCAGGCCGGCTGGCGGATCATGTTCTTCGTCGGGTTTCTGCCGGCACTGCTGGCGATCCCGTTCCTTCTGGTATTGCGTGAGCCCCAGCGGTGGAAAGAGGCCCGGCGCCGGGCCGCCGCCGACCGGGACCCGGCCACGCCTGCGGGCTCGGTCTCCGACCTCCTCTGGCGGATCGTCTTCTACATCGAGTTGCTGGTGTTCCCGCTGCTCATCCTGCTGCGGGTCGCCGAGGGCAGAGATCCCTCCCTGCGCGTCGGCTCCGTCCCCGAGCCGCTTTGGGGAATCCCGTTCTTTCTCGGAGTGTGGGTGGTCCCGTCCGTCCTGGTGCTGCGCGGGCTGTATCGCTGGAAGAAGGCCCCGCGTCCGGCGGCCGATCGCACGACTCCCTCCACGCGCGTCGGCTCGATCCCCGACCTGGTCCGTCACCCGCGCTGGCGGCGCAACCTGTTCGTCGGGGTGTGCCTGGGACTGGCGGGCATGGCGGGGTTGTGGGGCATCGGCTTCTTCTCGCCGGAGCTGATCTCCACCGCGCTGCAGGGGCAGCCGCAGCGGGTCATCGATATCGTGCGCGGCTACGGTACGGCCCTGCAGGATGTCGGGTCTTTCTTTGGCATGTTGACTTTCACCATCGTCGCGACGGCGCTGGGCCGGCGCTGGGCTTTCGCCGGCGCGTTCACTCTTTGCCTGGCCGTGACGATCTTCGTCTTCAACAACCTGCGGAGCGGCACCGATGCCTACTGGATGCTGCCCATGATGGGGTTTGCGCAATTGTCCCTGTTCGGCGGCTATTCGATCTATTTCCCGGAATTGTTCCCGACGCGCCTGCGGGGCACCGGCGTGAGCTTCTGCTACAATACGGTGCGCTATCTGGCCGCGGGCTTCCCGCCGATGCTGATGTTCCTCAACCGCCAACTGACGGACGCCAGCTTCCAGGAGCCGTTCCGCACGGCGGCCACGATGTTGTCGTTCATTTTCGTGCTGGGTCTGGTCGCCCTGATCTGGGCGCCGGAGACCAAGGGCCAGCCGTTGCCGGAAGACTGAGAGGAAAGGCAAAAGGCAAAAGGGAAAAGTAAAAAGGTCACACATACTTATGAACATGAGCCGGCGTGACTTCATGAAGGGGTTGGGTAGTGCCGCCGCACTGCTCGGATTGGCCGGCTGGTGTGGCGAGGGCGTCTCGCCCTTGCGTCTCGCGGGCATCCTGCCCGCACTGCGAGGGCAGGAGGCTCGCGCTGCGTCGGTCCGTGCAGGCGAGAGCCGTCCCCCCAACATCCTGCTGATCGTTTCCGATGATCAGGGGTACAACGATCTGGGCTGTTATGGCAACACCCGGATCAAGACGCCCCATCTGGACCGGCTGGCGGCCCAGGGGACGCGACTCACGAACTTCTACGTGACGTGGCCCGCCTGCACCCCGTCGCGCGGCAGCCTGCTCACCGGGCGCTACCCGCAGCGCAACGGCACGTACGACATGTTCCGCAACGACAAGGTCGACAACGACTACCTGTACCCGCCGGAAGAGTACGCCGTGTCGTGGGAGATGGTGGGGGGGATGGACACCCGCGAGGTGCTGATCCCCAGGATGCTCAAGCAGGCGGGCTATGCGAGCGGCATCTTCGGCAAGTGGGACCTGGGGCAACTGCGCCGCTTCCTGCCGCTGCAACGCGGCTTCGACGAGTTTTACGGGTTCACCAATACCGGGATCGACTACTGGACGCACGAGCGCTACGGCGTCGGCTCGATGTGGCGGAACAACCGCCCAACGACGGAAGACAAAGGCACCTACGCCACGGACCTGTTCTGCCGCGAGACCCTGCGCTTCATGCGCCGGCAGAAGGACCGCCCGTTCTTCTGCTATGTCCCCTTCAACGCCCCGCATGGGGCTTCGAACCTGGATCGGCCCCGTCCCGGCACGCAGGCGCCCGTGGAGTACATCCGCAAGCATTACGGCGAGTACGATCCCGCCCAGCCCGACACCCGCGAGGCCCGGTTCAAACGCTACATGGCGACCGTGACGTACATGGACGAGGCGATCGGCGCGATGCTCGCGCTCCTGGAGGAGCTGGACCTGGCGCAAAATACGGTCGTGGTCTTCTTCTCCGACAACGGCGGCTCCGGGGGCGCCGACAACACGCCTCTGCGGGGCGCCAAGAGCCAGATGTTCGAAGGGGGCCTGCGTGTGCCCTGCCTCGTGCGCTGGCCGGGCCGGGTGCCTGTCGGCCGCACCTGCGATGAGTTCCTCACGTCGCTGGAGATCTTCCCGACGCTCTGCCGGGCGGCGGGAGTGACGCCCCTGCAGGACGTGGTGCTCGATGGCTTCGACATGACCCCGGTCCTGGCGGGCGAGCGAAAGTCGTCACGCCGGGAGATGTTCTGGGAGCGGCGCGGCGACCGGGCGGCCCGGGTGGGCCACTGGAAATGGGTCGAATCGGACCGGGGCACGGGTTTGTTCGATCTCGCCGCCGATATCGGCGAGAAACGCGACCTCTCCCAGGAAAAGCCCGAGGTTCTCACCCACGTGAAATCCCGCTTTGCGGCGTGGAAGAAGCAGATGGCCGACGCCGAGCCCCGCGGCCCCTTCCGCGATTTCTGATTCCGGCCATCCAGCACCGAAAGGATCACATTGGATGTCTGAATTCCAGAACTGAGGGTACCCAAGAAGACCTGGGAGCAGAAAGTCCGCGAAAAAGATGCGGCACTGTTCTGAGAGAGCAGTGCTACGCCTGCTGTCCCTCTTGCCGGAGATCGGTGGCCGGCTCCCACCCGTTGCGATTTGGTCGATTGCCACGGATGATACAGGTCCAAAGCCTATCAGAAATCGGCAACGCCGGCTTCAGTCTTGACTGGACACCGGACGATAAGCACAAGTATGGCCTTGCTGGAAGATATGCCGACAATTCAAATCGACAGGGACCTGCTTCGCCCTTGGGCAGGGAAGTGGCTGGTTCGTCATGCCTTCAACAAGGAAGAGGGTATGAGCTTTGGCAGCATCTTCGATGCACAGGTCGGCAAGGCACTGGCTTGTCTGCTTGGCGGTCTTGAGATCATTGTACCGAATCAAAACGATCTCTTGCCCAGGAAGCCCAACGTGGTTGAGGTTGGCCCTGTGAGAGTCATTGGTGGCATACGACCGCAGAACTACGACGTCGGCTACCGGCCGGATGGGGTCAGGTTCGTGTTTGACAGCAAGACGCTCAACGATGCCAAGAGCGTCAGCAAGAATTTCCAGAATATGGTAAACGACCTGGCTACGGAAGCGACCACCGTGCACACCCGATTCCCATATGCTGTGGTCGGTTTTATGGTGGTGATTCCAACCCCCTGTTTCCAGGGAGCGATACGAGATCGGTTCACGAGGATGCTGGACCGCTTGGTTGGCCGCAGTTCCCCCATTGACCTGGCCCACAGAGCCGAAGCCGTGTCATTGGTGCTCTGGGACCCGGAGCAACTGATCCTCGATGCTGGATGGCCGCCGCCGAATTCCCTTTTGCGGATTGAGGCGTTCTCTCGCCAGGTTCAAGCACAATACGACGAGCGGTACGCCGGCATGCCGCCGCATCACACGCCCTCAAGAGCCCAAAGAGATGCGCTGGGTGGAGTGCCATTCGGCGAAGAGGATGAAGGCGATTGACGCCGTTTGCGCGCCATGCGCCGATCGCGCATTTTCGCCCAAATCTGTTTGAGCATCGTGGAGTCCCGCGTGCTCAGCCCCAATGCCTCTTGCAGGACGACGCGGTCATTGTACTCCAGGACCTCGGTGAGGAGACCTTGCCGAACGAGCTTGTCGGCCTCATCGAGGGGCATCGCTCCGTTCAGTTTCTTGGGCACCAACAGGCGTTCCGCCTCGGTAGGCTCCAATTCGAGGACGCCCCCGCCATAACTCCTGCCCTCGATTTCAGCGGAAGCAGCGGTCAGGTGGGTATAAAGACTGCTCGCCACGCGTGCGCTGTCTCCTTGGCACTTCATTCTGTGGATCGTGTCGGTGGAGGTGGCGCCCGCCTTGTTCAGCACGACGCGCGGGAAATCATAGATTTGCCGGAAGAAGAAACAATCCGGTTCCCACACGGACGGCACGTTATACCAGGGGTCACGAATGCGGCATTTGTAGCCGGCGTGGAACCCGCGGCGTTCGCCCCAAGCGATCCAGTCCCGCAGACCCGCCGTGAATTGCTCCGGCCTGTAGCGGGTCAGGTGCAACAGATGGACCGGTTTCCCCTGTTTCACGAGTTCCTCGTGTTCTCGCCTCCCCAATACGGTGCCGGGCAGTTGCGCGGAACGTCCGACCAGGGGCACCACAAAATCTCTGAGCTCATACTCCTGGACCTGTTCGTCCGTGAGCACGAAGAAGTCGTTCCTTCCCGTGACGATGCCAACGTCTATCGTGGCGTGGTCAACCAGTACGCCGATTGCCTCATGCTCGCGCAGCGAGCGAAGAAGATCGATTTCCTCACATTCCAGAAAGTACTTGAGCCACTTCTCCGAATCATGCTGCACATACTTGCGCTCGGCTTTTCGCCGTTTCGTCCTGGGCCCATGGCGCAACAGTTCTCCCAGGGTATCCGCTTCCACGAGGGCGATGTCGCAAGAGTTGTCCTTGGCCGGTCGGGAAAGCTTCTGTTCCGCCAAGACCAGAATCACTTCCTGTTCGGCATGGTCGAAAAAGATCTCGTTACAGGCAAAGACGGTCAGATGGCGGAAATGCTCCGCCAAATACCGCCTCAGTTGGGCGGCATAACCGACCTGCAGCAACTCCGCAGGCAGAACCATCGCCAAACGTCCACCGGGACGCAACAGAGTGGTCGCTGTCACCACGAACGGCACCCAGATGTTGGTGAGCTTCTTGGGCTGCAAGCCCTGAGCCTGCATGAGCTGCATGGCAAGCGTTCGTGACGGTTCCGGGAATTGTTGGTAACGGATGAACGGTGGATTTCCAAGAACGACGTCAAAGGTGCGCGCACTGGTGGAAGTCAACCAGGCGAAAAAGTCGCCCGCCACGACTTCGACGTGCTTGGCGACCGGCGAATGGGCCGCTTCCGCCAGGGCTTTGCGCGCCTCAGAGGCAATCAACTCGACCCCAACGACGACGGGCTCCCTTTCTGTCTCGGGTGTGCGACGCCGGGCCAATTCCCAAGCCGCAGCGTGGACAAAAACACCATCCCCACAACTGGGCTCCAACACTCGATCACTGGCGGACCGAATAGCCCAGCGCGCCAGCCAGTGCGCCACCGCAGGCGGGGTATAGTAACCGCCCCGCACTTTGTCACCATTCAGAACACCGTTTGCCATGAGCATATTCTACCGTTGAAATCATAGGAGCCAAGGAAATTCGCCGGCGGGTCCGAGGTGCGCCTGCTATTTCGCGGTTGGGAGCAAATAGCCTTGGCAGTCAACGGTCTCTCGCAGATAATGGACCGTCAACCTCCGGCGCGTGCCGGCGCGACAAGGGCGTGCGCTGGCCGATGGCAAGGAACATCTTGAAGATCGGAGTGGATATGAGAACCAAGACGATTGTGGTGGCGGGGTTGTTGGCTCTTTGCAGTAGTTGGGCGGGGGCCGGGGAGCCGGGTGGTAAGGCGGGCGTCAGCGCCGAGAAGCAGTTCGTGCTGGACTGGCTTAGCCGGCCGGCGGTGGTCGAGGCGTTCGGCCGGATCTCGGATACCATCTGGCACTTCGCCGAGTTGGGCATGCAGGAGTTCAAGTCCTCGGCCCTGTTGGCCCACACCCTGGAGCAAGAGGGCTTTCGGGTGGAACGGGGCCTGGCCGGGATGCCCACCTGCTTTGTCGCGTCCTACGGGAGCGGCAAGCCGGTGATCGGCATCCTCGCGGAGTTCGACGCACTGCCCATGCTCTCGCAGAAGGGCGGCGTTCCCCATCGCGAGCCGCTGGTGGAGGGCGCCCCGGGGCACGGCTGCGGCCACAACCTCATGGGCAGCGCCGCCACCGCCGCCGCGATTGCCGTCCAGCGCTGCATGGAGAAGCACAACCTGCCCGGGACGATCAAGCTGTTCGGCTCGCCCGCGGAGGAGACGCTCATCAGCCGGCCCTACATGATCCGGGCGGGCCTGTTCGAGGGGGTCGATGCCGTCATCAACAATCACGCCAGCAGCGAGTTCTCGACGGACTACGGCGTGAAGGGCACTGCAGTATATTCTGTGGTCTTCGTCTTCACCGGCAAGACTGCGCACAGCGGCTCGAGTCCCTGGTCCGGGCGCAGCGCCCTCGACGCCGTCGAGATCATGAACGTCGCCGCGAACTACCTCCGCGAGCATCTGCACTTCACGCACCGCATGCACTACGTCCTCCTGGACGGCGGCGAGGCCCCGAACGTCGTGCCGGACCGGGCCAGCGTCTGGTACTATCTCCGCAACAGCGACGACCGCCTGGAAGACATGTATCGACGGGTGGTCAACTGCGCCAAGGGCGCCGCCCTGGCGACGGGCACCGAGTTGGCGGAGGTCCGCTGCCTGTCGGCGATTCACCAGTCCCATCACAACAAGACCTTGGCGGAACTGTTCCAGGAGAACATCGAGCTGGTCGGCATGCCCCAATGGACCGACGAGGAGCACGCCTTCGCCCGGGCGCTGCAAAAGGGCCTCGGCCGCAAGGAAACAGGCATGTCTTCGACCGTGGCCAAGATCAAGGGGCCCGAACCGGTCTTCACGGGCGGCGCCTCGTCGGACCATGGGGACGTGACGCTGATCACCCCGACCGCGACGATCCGCTTCCCCGGCGGGGTACCGGGCGCCGTCGGACACCATTGGTCCGCTGTCGCCGGCTACTACGGGACCGGGGCCTGGAAAGGGCTCAACGCCGGCGCCAAGGCGATGGCCGCCTCCGCGGTGGACCTGCTGACCCGGCCGGACGTCCTGCGCCAGGCCCGGGACGAGTTCACTGCCTACAGCAAGAAAAACCCCTACAAGTCCTTTCTCCCGCCCGACGCCCGGCCTCCG
>VGYL01000175.1 GCA_016872975.1 Planctomycetota bacterium | reverse complement strand
TGTCGAGTTCATCTCGCCCCTACTACGACTCAAACCTGCTCGAATGGCAAGCACTTTCTCCAACCCCAACAACCCCAAAGCCCAAAGAATCTAAATGAGGTTACCGTGGGAGGCGATCAGAATTGCTGAAAACATCCTTGACTTCCTGGAGGCGTTGGTGGAGGCGCGCTTCATGAACTTCACCGCCCCGCTCCCTGCTGCAGCCCACCGCCCCGCTCCCTGCTGCAGCCCACCGCCCCGCTCCCTGCTCCAGCCCACCGCCCCGCTCCCTGCTGCAGCCCACCGCCCCGCTCCCTGCTCCAGCCCACCGCCGTTGTGGCTCCGGCGCAACATCGCCTGGATAATCCTCCTCCTGTTGCTCCCTGACGAGGTGGTCAGGGCGGACGCTGCGCCAACCGCGCCTCGACCCGAGTACCACCCCAGTCGTATCCTCGTCAAACCGGCCGTTTCGAGCCTAGCCACCCTGCATGCGAGCCTTCAAACGCGCGTGCTCAGGAAATGGCCGCGCATTGGCAACCTCGAGGTCGTTCACCTCCCGCAAGGTCTGACCGTCAAGCAGGCGATTGCCGCCTTCCAGGCCAGCGGCCAGGTCGAGTATTGGCGGATCTGCTCATGCCGATTCTGCTGATGAGTGACGAGCGTCTGTGGCGGATGATGAATGGCAGCTACGTGGAATCTAAATTCACTGACGGCGCCTGGTACACGTTCCGAGACGGGTCGTGGCAGCCGGAGGAGCCCACGCTCAATGTGGGCGAGTCCTTCTGGAGCTACCGAAACGTTGGCCTGTGGTGGAGCCGTAACTTCTTGGTGTGGCCATGAGAATTCCTCGAACCGAAGCTCTGCCGGCAGTACTCCGGGCGCTGGTGGTCACGGTCCTTGTGCTGGCTGGGCGGGCAGCGTCCGCGCCCAAGAGACCCAACACCCGGTCTATTTCTTGGTGATGCCGAGACCCAGCTTCCCATACCCAACCCTCAGAAACCAGTCATGCGTGGTGCCTTTGAGCCAGCCGGAGCACATCGAGCATGCCCGGCAGTTGATCGCCCTGGATGCCGTTAACCGGCATGGAAGCTCGGACCCGCTGCCCCCAAACAGTGGCACAATTGTGGTAGCCCAGGTCGCTGCAGGTTCGGACGGCGTCAACAGGAACTACTCTGTTCCGGGCTTTCCTGCGTGGTCTTGGCACCTGGCCGGGCGTGTCGGCTTCGGAGACTACATCGCATGGGAGATCGCCGCCGTGCCCATGGGCATTGAAGCCTTTATCGACTACTACGTCGAGGAGGGTGCTGGATTTATACACTCCACGATCGGCCGTGAGTTGGGGCCGGTCCCGAATGGCGCTTAGTTTAGGTCCTTGTTTCTTGCGGTCTGTTTTTTCGGTAACGGCTCCGATGCGAGATGTCCCTGAACCGGTGGCGAGGTTTGTTGAGCAGGGGATGAGGCTTTGGCCGCCGTTTGACCGCCCGCGGTTCGCGCCGACCGGGTCGCTGCGGCACTTCATCAAGGGCGAGCAGACAAAGTAACTCGGAGAGTAACTGTCGTTGCTTCTTTTGCGAGCGCGCTTGGGCGATGGCCAGGCTGTACTGGCGACTGGCATCGATGGTTCCTTTGAAACTGATGCGCTCGACGGGCACTTGGTAGAGGGCGCCCGCCTCGACCGCCAAGGTGCGGATCAGATTGTAGGCGATGAAGAACATCTCCAGCTCCTTGTGAACCATCTGGGGACTCCTGCAACTCAAGCGCTCCATCCCCAGGGTCGTCTTGATGTGGCGAAACCACAGTTCAATGCGCCAGCGTCGGGCATAGAGCAGGGCCAGTTCCTTGGCCGGATAGGCTTTGGGATCCAGCAGCGTGGTCACCAGCGTAACTGATTGGGCGCGAAAGCCTGGCACCTGGAGGGCAAAGCGCAGCACCCGCACGGAGAGCTCAGCGGGAATGCGCTTCCAGAGGGTGTTGGGCAAGTAGCGTGGTTTCTGGCAGGGCTTGCGCCAAGTGAAGAGCCGGTCCTGCTTGGCCAGCCGTTGGCCTTTGCGCAAGTCGGCGGCGCGGGCCTGGTGGAGGCGAAAGAGGCACTGGACGCCCCGCTGGAGCAACAGGGCGATCAGCACATAACTGGAGAAGCCCCGGTCGGCCAGAGCCAGGTCACCAACTTTGAACCGATCCAAGAGCTTCTGCAGCAAGGTCAGTTCATGCTGGTGTTTGTTGCCTTTGGCGTAGCTCAACAGGGCGCCGGTGGCCAGGCAGAAGACACCCACCAGTTTGAGCAAGGGGAAGCCGCAGCCTGGTTGTTGGGCGCGGGACTGTGGGTAAGCGCGCTGGTTCTTGGGGGTATCGGGCAGAGTGATGGTGGTGCCGTCGATGACCTTGGGGCGCAGGCCAAAGCAGCGTGGCTCACTCAGGGCGGACAGTTTCTGGGCGTGGGCGGCGATGGCGCAGCGGATGCGTTGGAGCAGGTCCAGGGGCAGACGGAGGCGAGCTTGGCAGTAGCCGCCGGTTTGCTCATCGATGTTGCCTAGGTCGTGGAGGTGGAGGAAGGCTTGAATCTGGCGCACGGCTTCCCGGCAGGGAGAACCGGGATTGAGGACTTGGTTGAGAAAGGCCCAGAAGGTGCGCCGCAGGGTATAGATGCGCTCCCGGCTGTTGGGGCCCTCGTCGGCCTGGGCTAAGAGCCAAGCGGGGATGAACTTACCGAAGAGTTCTTCGAGGTGGAGGAGGCTCTGTTGGCGCACGACGCGGAGGCGGCGGCCACAGGCGGCGAAGCGGGCGCGCCAGGCTGGGAAATCAAGTATCGGCATAACAAGTATATATACTTGTTACGGCTTGACGTCCAGGTTAAAATGCTGCTCATGCAAGAAAATCGATCTGCCTCACAGTTGCTCCAACGCCGTTATGAGCGCCTCCGGCAGCGCTTGGCCCGCATCGGCCACATCAGCCAAGGCTCCGTGCTGGACCGCTCGACCCTCAGCCCCCCGCGCCACGGCTATCAGTGGACCCGCAAGGTCCGCCAGAAAACGGTCACCGTTTCCCTCAGTCCGGCACAGTACCAGGCCTTCCGCCAGGCGGTGAACAACCTACGCACTCTCTGGAAGACCGTGGCCGAAATGGAGAAGGTATCGCGCCAAATCCTCTTTCAGACCGTCCAGGACACCCGTCGTCGCAAAAGGTTGCCCAAGAGAGTTTTAGGCCTTATCTAAGCGCCATTCGGGACTGACCCCTTTCTGACCCCTTTCCCGCGGATGGCGGAAAAGGCCTACAGGCTCTGGCTGGATGACGTGACCTTCTTGCAGGTTGAGTTCTTGACCGTGCGGGGAAGAGTCGTATCCTTTGTTGTGCGTTTGATGCGCGCAATGGGCGGTCGCTGGTTGAATGTGGTTCGCTACGATACGGCGCACGGCCTGCCGCACCGCGACCTGCTGGACCGGCATGGGCGAATCGTGCGCAAGGACTGGTTGCTGGAAATGCCTTTTGACCAGGCCTTGACCTACGCGAAGAATGATTTGGAAACGAACTATGAACGCTACTGCGAAGCCTTTGAGAAACGCTAAAGTGCCGGCCCTGCCCCGGCCCGAGCGCAATTGGAAACGGATGACTGGTGCGGAGATCGAGAGGATGCTCCGGCGCGACGGGTTCAGACCCACCGATGCGGAAACCAAGCGTCGCCTCCAAGCCGCTGGCCACTGGGGCATGCCCGAGGAGTGACGCCGGCTCTGCTGCGAGCATGCTCTGGGCGACTTGCTTTGGTGTTCCCCTTTGCCGCTCGGCCCCGGGCCTCCGCACCCGGTGGGTTCCCTTTCGCGTCTTTCGTGTGTTTCGCGGTGACCTCGCTTACGGATTTCAGATTCTGGATTTCGTCCTGGCGCCATCCCGAATTCGGTATCCAGCATCCCGTGTCCAGCCTCCAGGATCGTGAGTCCTCTTCTTGTCACCAGTCTTTCTGTCAGATTCCTGGGTGTGACACTCCACAGTTGCCAATAATAGGACCTGACCCCTTTCCTTTCCCTTTCTGATGCGTCCCGCGAGGCGCAGAGGCTTTTGGTGGACGATGCTCAAGCGTCGTGAATCGAGGCGACTGACCCCATCCCCGTTGCTTGCGCCGGGGCAGTCTTTCCATTAGCGTTGGGCGGTTATGGGATTGGTTCACGCAGAGATCGAACTCGTCAACGGCGAAGACCTCGTCCTCGTCCGGCGGAAGCTGCTCGGGGCGGACAGAATCCGCCGCATGACCGTGCAGGCGAACGCGGACAGCGGCGCTTACATGCTCTGTGTGAACGAGGGTGTGCGCATGCAACTGGGCCTGCCCAAGATCGAAGATCAGATTGCCATTCTCGCCGACGGTTCGCAGCATACGCTCGAAGTCATTGGTCCCATCGAAGTGCGTTTCCAGAACCGGCGCTGCATGGTGGATGCCATGGTATTGCCCGGGGAAGGCGAAGTGCTGCTGGGGGCGATCCCGATGGAAGACATGGACTTGGTCGTGCTTCCCCGCGAGCGACGGCTTGCCGTGAATCCCGCGCACCCCATCCTGCCCGCAAAGCCAGTCAAATGAACCATGGGTAATCTGCGTTGGGGATGCGGTGCCGTTCGTGTCCGCAATTCCGGAACCGGAAATCGGAAATCGGAAATGAAAAGTGGAGGAGCAAGGTGTCAGGGGCAAGGGCGGCACAGCCACCTGGCCGTGATCTCGCTGGGAGATTCTTACCAGCCGAGGTCAGGCAGTTGTCAATACTAGGGACTGACCCCTTTCTGACTTTGACCCCTTTCTGACTTTCGACTTTCTTGACGATGAGTTGAAAGACAATGGACGACGAAACGGATGATTCAACCATATGCCCCTGCCAGACTTCAATCCGGCCGGCGATTTGCCTCCGGGAATCCATCTTGCCACCCTGGGCGAGGTCTTGAAGCGTTTTGGCGCAGGCGGCATCCGGGAGAGCCGCACGCGGCGTTTGACTCACCTTTTCGAATTGGCCACCCGCACCGGTCACCTTCAGCGCTTTGTGGTTTTCGGCAGTTACGTGACGGCCAAGGCCGAGCCAAACGACGTGGATATCATCCTGATTATGGACGACGGCTTCAGCCTGGAGAATTGCCCGATGGAATCCCGCGCCCTCTTTGATCATGCCGTGGCCCAAGCGCGCTTTCAGGCGAGTATATTTTGGATCCGCCCTGGCCTGCTGATTGCCGAAACAGTTGAACAATTCATCGCGTACTGGCAGGTTAAGCGCGACGGCACCAAACGCGGCATCGTGGACGTGACGATATGATCAGCAGCGAGAAAGAGTTCAAGGCCGCCTTGGAACGCATCGAGCGGTTCCAAGACTGGCTTGTGCAATTCCGGCAGACTGCCCGTGTATCGGAGTTCGAGGCTCTGGCCGGCGGCTATCGCCTCGAAATCGAGCGCATGCAGGCCGAGGTCTTGGACTACCTGCTGCGGCCGGTGACAGCCCGGCAAGAACCACAACCCGCCTGACGGGCTGACCACCGGTCCACCGGACCACGAGACCACAAGGTCATGAGAGATTACACCAAGATTGAGGCGTGGAAGTTGGCAGACGATCTGACCGTCGCCGTCTATGAGCGCACGCGAACTTATCCGCGGGAAGAAATTTACGGGCTGACGAGTCAATTGCGCCGGGCATCGTATTCCGTGCCGGCAAACATCGTGCTCCGCCCCGTAGGCGCATGACATTCTATGTTTACGCCATCCAATCAATGTCTGGACGCATTTACATCGGACAGACTGCGGATTTCGAAAAACGCCTTGCTCTACACAATGCGGGAGCCGTTTCTCCGACACGTCACGACCGCCCTTGGACGTTGCGCAAATTGCAGGCGTTCGGCACGAGAGAACAGGCCCGATATCTTGAGAGGTGTCTCAAGCGATCCAGGGGCAGTCGACAAAAATGGTTGGCTACGAAATAGCATAAGCAGGATTGGGGCTGCGCGCCGGAGGGAGGGATCCTCGCGGCAGAGCAAGAAGGACTACCTCCACTTTCTGTACATTGCGCGTGGCTCCTTGTCCGAAACACAATACTTTATCCACCTGTCGCAGCGCCTTGGATATTTGTTGGAAGGCGAACGCAGGGATTTGATTGGCCAGACCAGGCAAACTTTCGCCTGCCTTCACGGCTTGATCAAAGCGGTCGAGAAGGAATCCGGGAAATTCGCCAAAGCCGTCGCATTATTGACCAGCCTGCTGGTCCTTGGTCTTTGGTCCCGTAGTCCCGTAGTCCCGTAGTCCCGTAGTCCCGTAGTCCCGTAGTCCCGGCATTCTGCATTCTGCATTCCGCATTCCGCCCTCCTGCCAGGCGCGCTTGCCAATAGCCGGGACTGACCCCTTTCCCAGACCCCTTTCCCACCAGCTCGAAGACTACAACAGCGCCCTGTCCAGCGTGGACGAACTGGGCAACCAGATCAAAACTCAGGAGAAGAAACTCAAGGACCTCACCGAGCGCATGCTGGCCGCCGTGGCTGCCAGATACGGCAAGGACAGCGACGAATACGAGAAGGCGGGCGGCACCCGCAAGAGCGAGCGCAAACGCCCCGCGCGGCGCGGCGGCAAGAGTTCAGCGAGTTGAGCCGCCCGGCAGACGGCCGGCAAACCGATTGCGGACGCCACAGGCGCGCCGAGCGCGGGTGGCTTCAACCGCTTTTCGCGCCCTGCGGATGTGGCGAATTGTATTGCCACCAAAGAACGCAAAGCCCACAAGACGCATATAGCCGGGACTGACCCCTTTTTCGTGACCCTGCTCCCCGCTCCCGGCTCGGCGCCTTTATCCCTTGATTCAGGCTCGCAAACAAAAGTGAAAACCATGAATACTTGCCGCCTATGTTAGCCAGTTACATCGAAGCCGCCATGGAAGCCGCGGCCTACGAAATCATCGAAGGTGAGGGCATGTATTGGGGTGAAATTCCGGCCTGTCAGGGCGTGTGGGCCCGGCATCGGACCTTGCCCGGCTGCCAGCGCGAGTTGCGCGAGGCGCTGAGTGATTGGATTGCGCTCCGTCTGCGCTTGGGCCTCGAGATTCCCGAAATCGCCGGTCTCAACCTTAATCGCATCGGCCAGGAAGCGCATGTCTAAACTGGCGCCGGTTTCACGCCGCCGGTTCATTCAACGGTTGCGGGAACTGGATTTTGACGGGCCCATCGCCGGCGGTAAGCACGCCCAGATGCGACGCGGTAACGTCACGTTGATCATTCCCAACGAGCATGAAGGGGAAATTGGGCCGGGATTTCTAAGCCGTCTATTGCGCCAGGCGGGAGTGACCCGCGATGAATGGCTGGGCGGCGGTTGATCGCAAACCCGGCTCGGGTGTTTCTCGCCCATTCAATGTTCAATGTCCCAATTCCCGTAGCCGCGTCTCGGCAGAGCGCGGACCATCTGAAATCTGCAATCCGCAATCTGCAATCCACGATCGCCAATTCCGGTCGCGTGGCGCACCGCGCTTTCCTTGGCCCGTGGAGTGGCGAAGCCTACTCCACTGGGCTAGGGACTGACCCCTTTCCAACCATCAACCACCTTGTCCTCCGACCGCCTCGGGAGTTGATTCCATTCTGTGTATGGAGCATACTCTTGTCATGCATAAAGAAAGTTCCGCTATGACTCGCTCGGAAGTTTGCAGCGTGCTGCGCCCATTACGTCCGGAATTTCATCGCTTGGGCGCGCGGCGGCTGTGGGTGTTCGGCTCGCGCTCGCGCCGGCGCGGGCGTGCGGACAGCGATTGGGATTTCCTGGTTGATTTCGAGCGTCCACCGAGCTTGGGAGATTTTATGGGGCTAAAACTGCTGCTGGAAGACCATTTGCATGCCCGAGTGGATCTACTTTCTAGGCAGGCCTGCAAACCCCGGTTCCTGGACGCCATCCAGGAGGATCTCGTTGATGTCGCGTAATCCCAAGCTTCGCCTGGAAGACATCATTGAAGCCTGCGACCTGATTGCGAGCTATGTGATGGACTATGATTTCGAGCGCTTTCAGCAAGACAACCGAACGCGCGATGCGGTGATTCGGTGCAGAACCTGGGTGGGATCAGTCAGGCCCGACTGCTGCGACAGCTCGGCAAGCTGATACCAGACCAAATGGCGGACATTGACCGGGTAGTGAAAGCGTGGCTCGGTCTGGTGGGCTGAAACGGCGCCACAAAGCCCGATGCACTGACGCGCCCTCCTTGTCCGAACCCAAAGGGCAAAGATCGAAGATGGAAGATCGAAGACCGGGCGCAGCGGCGACAGATGCCCTTCCATCTCCTGTCTCCCAGCTCCGGGGCCTTTTTCCGCCCCCTGCCTCCCGCCCCCTGACGCCGGGGCTCCGTGGTCTGTCCTCCCCGCTCCGCTTTCAGCGCTTCAGCATTTCAGCTTTTCTCGTTGCCCCCTGATAACCGATAACTGATAGCCCGTTTCCTCTGATAACTTGCCTTCGCCCCCCCCCCACTGCCGCCTTTCCTCTTGCCTTCCTCCGCCTTCGTCCTATACGTTCAACCCGAACTGAACGATCGCCCGGCCCCGCGAATCGACCGGCACGAAGTGTCCCCAGCGACCAATGCAGGGAGCTGAAAACAGAAAACAGAAATCCAACCGCCGACGCCAACCTCGCCGACCGCCCTTGGATTTCTGCTTTCTGCCTTCGTTGCGCACTTGCGCCTGGGTCCGTAGACCGTAGCCCGGTGGTCCCGCAGCCCGGTGCACTCCATTGATCGCCCACGACGAGCACTTCAAGGGCCTGCTGCGGACCTTCTTTCGGGAGTTCCTCGAGGCCTTCCTCCCGGACTTGGCCGCCGATTTGAAACCGGGCCGCATCGAGCTCCTGGACAAGGAACTCCTCGAGTCCGCCGGCCGCAGCGCTCGACCGCGCTTCGTGGATCTCGTGGCGAAGGTGCAGTTTCGGCGCCAGGCTGGTTTCGTCCTGGTGCACGTGGAGCACTGGTCCTCGCGCCGGAGCGACGCCCGCCGCCGGATGTTCTTCTACGCGGCCAGACTCATGGAGGAACGTCGCCTGCCTGTCTATCCGGTCCTGCTGACCTCTTACGACCGACCCCTAAGCCGGGAGCCGGACCGTTACGTCGTCGAGGTGCGGGGCTTGCGCGTGGTCGAGTTTGGATTCCGGGTGGTGCAGCTCAACCGGTTGGGGTGGAGGGACTACGCACGAAAGCCCAACCCGGCTGCCGCCGCGCTGATGGCCCGCATGAGGATCGCGCCGGTGGACCGGGTCAAAGTGCGGCTGCAAATCCTGCGGTTGCTGGTGCAATTGTGCCTGGACCGTCGGAAGATGGACTTGATCGCGGGTTTTGTCAGTGCGTACCTGGCCCTAACCGGGAAGGAGCACCTTGCCTTTGCACGCGAACTCGATAGGATCGAAGACCGGCGAGAAAAGCGAAAAGTTATGGAACTGATTACCGAATGGGAACGGAAAGGTCGGACCGAGGGCCGGACCGAGGGCCGGGCCGAGGGGCGGCGCCAGACGCTCCGCGAAGATATTCTGGACGTTCTGGAGGCGCGTTTCGACGCCGTGCCCTATCCACTGCGTGAGCGGATCCAGGCCGTGCAGGCCGAGGCGGTCCTGAAGAAGTTGCTGCGGCAGGCCGCACTAGTTGCTTCATTGGCCGAGTTCAATGTCGAATCCGAGCGGTGAGGTCGGGGCTTAGGTGATCCACTGCCGCACTCCGCACTCGGCGTTCCGCGTTCGCTCTGTCCTCCGTCGTGCGCCCCCGGATACCGTACGGTCCAATCGTCGCCACCCTCGTTGTGGGCAAGTGCAAATGCCAAATGTACAAGTCTGCCCCTATTGCCTTACCCTGATAACTGATAACCAATAACTGAGAACTGGTCTTTTCCCCCCTAATAACTAATAACCGATAACTGATAACTTGCCTTGGGCCCCCCCCTGATAACCGAGAACCAATAACTGATAACCCGGCCCCGGCGCTTTCAGCATTTCGCTTGAGCCCACCGCTCACCGACGCCTGTGGTCTCCTGCTCCGTCGGTTCCGCAATCCGCAGTCCAGAATACGCAATCGCATCGCGCCGCTGCCGAAATCCAAGTCCTGCGTCAGTTGCCTGTTGCCGAGCTATGAAACTAGCTGAAATCGAAAGCCAATTGGAGGCCT
>VGYL01000174.1 GCA_016872975.1 Planctomycetota bacterium | reverse complement strand
ACGCAACAGCGCATCGCCAAGGCCGCCCGCTGCCACCGTCGCCGGACGATCGCTCGTCTACAAGCCCTCGGCATCACGTTGGAAAGCATAACCCAGTGTCACTGGGGGCACTTGTAGCGTTGTAGTATTAGGCGGGTCGGAGAATCTTCCGGCGCAGCCGGCTCCATAATGAGTTTTGACGAGCAAGTTCGGTAATGTGTAGGGTGGGGCTTGCCCCACCGCTTTCCTTGGGTCCGGCTTCCCGGTGGGGCAAGCCCCACCCTACAACCACACGTTGCCTGGCGCGAGGCACATCGGCGAAACGACGGGGGCGGCGCGATTGCCGGTTTTGTCCGTCAAAGTTCATTATAGTACCGCGTTTCCCAAGTACCGCGACTATGGGTGAGGTTGCTTCGTCGCCCTCGGCGCGAAGCGCCGCTGCGCGTCGGGCCTCGCAAGGACATGATTGCCGCGCTCGGCGAGCCTCGCTCGCAATGACATCGGGCGCCCCCGTATGTCATTGCGAGGAGCTTCAGCGACGAAGCAATCTCTACCCTACAGTCTCAGGACTTGCGAAATGCGGTACCAGACTGTGGAGAAATCCCGTCGGAAGCGCGGTCACAAGTTCTCGGGCTTGAATTTCTTGCTCAGGTTGAGGGAGCAGCCGGAGATCATGAAGACACCGTCGCCGCGGTAATGGAAGGTCTCGGGGTACTTCGGGGACGCTGCCACGTGGGCCTGCACCACTTCCCAGACGAACAGGCCATGCCTGGCGATTTGCCCACCGTCCGCCAGCTTGCATTCGAAATTTGCGTAGCACTCCCGGATCAGGGGGGCTTTGACCTGGGCCGCGGGCACCGGCGTGATGCCGAATTTGTGAAACTCGTCCACCGTCGCGCCCGAGCAGTTGCCGATGCCGATGGTCTCGTCGATCAGATCGGTCGTGGGCAGGTTGATCACGCACTGGCGGCTGCGGCGGATCATCGCGAAGCTGTGGTTCGCGTCCCAGATGTAGCACCCGAACCGGGCCGGGGAGAACCCCAGCATCATGTGCCAGCCCATGGTCATGACGTTGGATTTTCCCTGCCACGCCGAGCTGACGAGCACGATCGGCCCCGGCTCCAGAAACCGCCGGATCTCGGAGACCGGGAAGTCTGCCTTCCGAAACATCTTCATGCTCGATCTGTACCATACCGGTCCCCGACTGTCCCATCGGCGAACCCCTGGGACCACCGGGGAAATAATCCTACCGCCTCCCGCCCTGCCCGGTCGATCGGGCACTCACCCAGGGAAATGCGGCTCGTTTCGTTCCCCCGGTGGCGAGGCTCACGGGTTGGGAGTTCCGCGTTTACGCGGATCCAACAGTCCGGCCCTCCTTTTCTCTTGCCGTCTTGCAGAATGTGGCGCCGCGGCGCCGGAAGAACCTCCGATCCGCCGCAGGAGTCTTGACGGACGAGTTCGGCCGTCGGAACCCGGCGACGAATGCTCTTCATAGGGCGAGCGTGGGCCCCCAAACGCGATTCATCGCGTTTGGGGACCCCGTCCCCGCTCGCCTGAAGACGTCGTGCGGGGACGCACGACCTACGAAGAGTTCCTTTCGAGACCCGCGGAGTGGCTATTGCCGGTCCGGCTCGTCAAAACGTACAGGACGGTACTCCAAACACGCGACGAACCGCGCCACCACCGGACGGCCATCTACCGAGTTGTAGGGTGGGGCTTGCCCCACCAAGAACCCGAATCCAAAGAAGACGGTGGGGCAAGCCCCACCCGACACAGTGCCGAACTTGCTCGTCAAGACTCATAAGGCGGTACTCCAAACGGCGTGATCGCAGTCGCTCTACGTTCCATGCGACTTGGCTCCCCCTGGTATCGTGTTTCAGAAGTCCCGCGGCTGACGGAAGGAGATTGCTTCGTCGCTGCGCTCCTCGCAATGACATAACCGGCGGCTGTATGTCATTGCGAGCGAGGCTTGCCGAGCGCGGCAATCATGCCATTGCGAGGCCCGACGCGCAGCGGCACTTCGCGCCGAGGGCGACGAAGCAACCGCCTCCCCATAGTGTCGGAACTTGTGAATGGCCGTACTGGTGCGGACAGAGTACTACCTAGGGGCTGGTCCAGCCGAGGGCTTTGAGCATGGGGGCGATCTCGGGATTGGCCATGAAGAGGTTCCAGCACAGTTGGGTGCGGTGGTTCTCGATCATGATCACGATAGGTCCCTGGTCGATGGCCACGTAGCCGGGGGCGAACCAGTTCTGGGCCAGGTTGAAGGCGTCGGTGAATCCGAACGGGCCCCAGAGCTTCTTGCCGTAGGTGTGGTAGAGGTGCTTGAGGGTCGCCAGGGACTCGGCGGGGACATAGGGCATGGCGCTGAGGGCCGCCGTGGGGGCGATGGTGCCGTTGTCGTTGGTGGGGGAGTGGGCGCTGTAGCCCCAGGGAGTGAAACTGGCCGTCAGGCCCCAGACCAGGGCACTGTAGCCCGCGTGGCCGCGCGGGTTCTCGGTGCAATAGGCGCGGTGGATCAGGGAGATGTTGCGGCTGTTGTCGAAGTAGTTGCAGTAGGCGTCCCGCTTGTCGCGCGGATCGAAGCCCAGGTGGCTGTAGTGCGTGAAGAACAGTGGCCCGCCCTGGCTCGGGCCCACCCACTGCGGATAGCCGTAATAGGTGCGGCCGTTGACATAGTCGGCGGACTTGGCCCAGCCGCGCTCGTAGCACGAGGGAGGCATCGGATACGTCGGCGAGGCCACCGCCAGGAGATAGACGATCATGCACTCGTTGTAGCCGCCAATGGCGTGATTCATCTTCCATTCGTGCCGCGGCGACCAATGCCAGTAGAGCGTGTCGCTCCGCGCTTGCCGGCGGTACCAACTCCACTCGACCTCCTCCCACATCCGCGTGGCCCGCGCGCGGATCTCCTTTTCCACGGGGTCGCTGGCGCTGTTGAAGTACTGGCGCACCGTGAGCAGGCCCTGGACCACAAAGGCGGTTTCGACGAGGTCGCCCCCATCGTCGTACTGGCTGAACGGCTTGGTCGCGCCGGTGCCGCCGTGGAGCCAGTGCGACCAGGCGCCATGGAAGCGGGTCGCCTTTTCGTCGAGGAAGGTCAGGATCTGCAGGACGCGGCCGGCCGCCTGGGCCTGGGTGACGAAGTGCCGCTCGGCGCCGACGCAGATCGCCATCAGGCCCATGCCGGTGCCGCCGGAGGTGCACACGTCGGGACTGTGGCCGAACCCGTATCCTTCCCGCGCCAGGCCGCTGACCGGATGGCCGTAATCCCAGAAATACCGGAAGACCGCCTCCTGCACGGAGGTGAGCAACTGCTCGTCGGTCATGGCCCGCGAGGCGGCGGAGACGACCGCCGAAGGCTCGGATTCGCCGCCGCTACGCATGGCCACCGCCCTGACCTGGTAATAGTACGTCCGGCCGTTGACGCCGAAGAAGTCGCTGTAGACCGGGACCTTGTGCACCGCGTCATGGAGCTTGGTGAACGGGCCTGCCGCAGCGTCGGCGCGGTAGATGCTGTAACCTCCCAGGTTGGGGTCCGGATCGCACGGCCAGCGCAGATCGATCCTGCTGTCGTGGCCGACCGCGATCACGCCCGCGGGCGCCGGCGGCGGCGGCGGCACCGGAGGCTGGGCCTCCGCCAGCACCGCGATCTCGTCGGGCGGCAGCGCCCGGCGGTAGAGCCGTACATCATCGACAAGGCCATTCCAGAAGCGGTTGGGCGCCTGGCCGTTCTCGCCAATCAGCACACGGCTCCAGTTGCGGTTGATGAAGCCGCGCAGCGACCTGGAATCGACGCAGTCGCCGTCCTGGTACAGGGCGAGCCTGGCGCCGTCGTACACGCCGGCAATGTGGTGCCAGTTCCCGTCGTTCACGTCCCCGCTGTAGACCTCGGGCCAGCCCCCGCCGGTCAGACCCAGGCACAGAAAGGCGACGCGATTGTCGTCCCGCGTCCGGGCCAGGACCCAGTCGTCGCCCTTGGTGACGATCGCGTTCCAGTTGCGGTCCAATTGGCGGACCTTGATCCAGCACGCGACGGTGATGCTCTCGGTGAAGGTAAGGGACGGCGCGTCGCCGGCATCGAGATAGTCGCCGTCACCGTCCAGATCCAGGCACCAGCCGCGCTGCGGATCGTTCACCCACGTCGGGTTGCCCTGAAGGGTCGCGTGATGGCCGCCGACGCTGTCGAGGGCATCGCCGTCCAGTTTCCAGTGGCCGACGAGATCCGGATCGGCCGCGACGGCAGTCGGCAAGCCTGTCGGCAGAACTACCAGCGCCCAGACCCCTAGCGCTACGCTCGTGACGCCCAAGGCATTTCTTCCCATCGCTCATCTCCTATACCGTGCCTGCCTATGCCGACTGGATGACACGGGATCCTGCCGGCGATTCTACCGGTGTCGCTCGAGAAGGCAAGAAGTGTCCTTGGAGGGGGGTTCAGAGGCCGGTTCATCCTGGCGTGGGCCTCCTGCCCATGTGCCGCAGGGCCATTTTGGCCCCGCACCGTCTCGGTCTTCCGCGGCCAGGAGGCCCGTGGTGCATCGGAAACACCCCTTGGGACACAAAAAATCCGGGTGGGGCCTCTTGAGGGTTGAATTCTCCCCCCTTTGGGATATAATTCATAGAACGTGCCGCGATTGGACTCCGCGAAGGAGCCTCTGTGCTTTCGCATGTCAAAGCAAAGGTGGATTCATGCCTTCACGTGGACGGTAGTCGTAGGGTGGGTTGGCCCCCAAACGCACCATTTCGCGTTTGGGAACCCCTTCTCAACCCACGCGTAGGCTACCCGCGCCGGAACGAGGTCGGCCCTCACGGTTGCGACAACGAAGATTAGCGTCTGTCTGAGAAAGGGTCTGATGATGAAGCGATCGATCAAGCATCTGGTGGGAGTCCTGGCGGTGCTGCTGGTCTGCACCGGCGCCCGGGCGGAACTGCAACTGGTGGCGAATTTCGACGGCATGACGGGCAGTCCCGACGGGCAGGCCTGCAACGGGGTCTTGGGCGGCACCATCGACACTCAGAGCGAGAACACCGGCAATGTCACCTTCCAGAACAATGGGGGCAGCACGACCCTGAGCCCCAGCGGCCACAGCTCCGGCGGCATGTCCCGGGCCGCCGGCATCGCCCAGATCAACAACCCGATCGCCGATGACGAGACCGGCATCGCGTTCTGGCGCTTCAGTATGCAGCCCACCAACGCGATCCGCAATCACATGGGTCTGCTGGCGGATACGGGGAGCAATCCCGTCAACCAGGCACGGTCGGACGATCCCAAGGCGGTCCCGGTGGGTTTCAAGCTGGTTGAGAATGGCACGGGATTCGATCTCGCCAAGCTCGACGGCAGCGCCGTGCTCAAGAGCGGCCTGGCCCGCAACCAGTGGTACAACGTCTGGATCGTGGCCGACAACAGTACCGACACGTTCGATCTGTACCTGAGCAAGGCCACCGGTCCGGCCGGCCCGCCCACCTTGCCGGGATCCCAGGATCTCGTCGAAAGCGGCATTCCCTTTACCACCCCGACCACCGGCGCGCTGGCAGCCATGATCTTTGCCTGTCCCCTCAGTCCCACCGGCACCGGGGCGTGTGCCCGGATCTGGATCGACGAAATCTGGTGGGATGGCGATCAGGGCCTGTCGAAACCGGTCAAAGCCACCGGTCCGCAGCCCGCCGACCGCGCCACGGACGTGGCCCGGGATGGGACGCTGAGTTGGATCCCCGCCGAGTCGGCAGCCACGCACGATGTGTACTTCGGGACCTCCCTGGACGAAGTCACCGCCGCCGACCGGGCCACGCCGGCGGGCCTGCTGGTTAGCAGGGGCCAGAGCGCGACCACCTTCACCCCGGCCGGCCCGCTCGAATTCGACCGGACCTACTATTGGCGGGTCGACGAAGTCAACGGCCCGCCGGATGCCACGGTGTTCAAGGGCAGCGTCTGGTCGTTCACCGTCGAGCCGGTCTCGTACGCGGTCCGCAGCGTCAAGGCCACCGCCTCCAGCGCCAGCGAGGGCATGGGGCCGGAAAAGACCGTCGACGGCTCGGGCCTGAACAACAGCAATCAACATGGGACCGAGTCGTCCCAGATGTGGCTCAGCGCCCCCGGCGCGCCGCAGCCGGCGTGGATTCAGTATGAGTTTGACGGGGTCTATAAGATCCACCAGTTGATGGTCTGGAACTCCAACCAGTTGATGGAGCCCGCCCTGGGCGTCGGGGCCAAGAACGTGACAGTGGAGTATTCCACCGACGACGCCGCCTGGACCAGGCTCGGGGACTTCGAGTTCGCGCGGGCCCCGGGAGCAGCGACCTACACGGGCAACGCGATCGACTTTGCCGGGGCGGTGGCCAAGTATGTCCGGCTGACGATCGCCGGCAACTGGGGCAGTATCCTGCCGCAGTACGGCTTGAGCGAGGTGCGCTTCTTCTATCTCCCGGTCCTGCCGCGTGAGCCGCTTCCGGCGGTCGCCCAGAAAGACGTCGACGTCGAGGCCCTGCTGAGCTGGCGCGCCGGGCGGGAAGCGGCCTCTCACCTGGTCCATTTCGGCACGGATCGCCAGGCGGTCGGCGCCGGCACCGCGCCGGTTCAGACGGTGGCCGCCAGCCGGTTCGATCCGGGCGCGCTGGACCTCGGCAGGACCTACTTCTGGAAGGTCACCGAAGTCAATGAGGCGGCGACGCCCCAAGTCTGGGAAGGCGACGTGTGGAGCTTCGCCACGAAAGAGTACCTCGTCGTGGAGGATTTCGAGAGCTACACCGATGACGAAGGCAACCGAATCTACGAGACCTGGACCGACGGCTGGACCAACGGCACCGGCTCCGTCGTCGGGCACTTCCAGGCTCCTTTCGCCGAGCGGCTGATCATTCACGGCGGCAAGCAGTCGATGCCGTTCGAGTACAACAACGTCAACACGCCGTTCTACAGCGAGGCCGAGCGCCTGTTCGTGCCCCTGGAGAATTGGACCGTCCATGGGGCCGACACCCTGCGTCTGTGGGTCCGCGGCAACCCGGCGGCCTTCCTGGAAGAAGGGGACAAGATCACCATGAGCGCCGCCGGCCACGACATCTGGGACAATGCCGACGACTTCCGCTTTGCCTTCAAGACCCTCAACGGCAATGGCTCGATCCTGGTCCGGGTCGAGAGCCTCGTGAACACCAACGCCTGGGCCAAGGCCGGCGTCATGATCCGCCAGAGCCTCGACGACACCTCGAAGTTCGCCTACATGATCGTCTCGGCCAACTCGGGCGTCTCCTTCGGCTGGCGCCAGCAGACCGCGAGCACTCCAGGCAGCGCCACGCAGGCGGGCGTTACGGCGCCCCAGTGGGTCAAGCTCACCCGCACGGCCGACGCCTTCACCGCCCAGTACTCCGCCGACGGCAAGACCTGGCTGGACCTCAAGAACGCCGACGGCACGATCACCACGACCACCGTGACCATGACCGGTCCGGTCTACATCGGTCTGTGCGTCACCAGCCATAACCCGGCGGCGACCACGACCGCGGTCATGTCCGGGGCCGCCACCACCGGCACCGTCACCGGCGCTGCCTGGCAGGTGCTGGCGATCGGGGACGATCCCCAAACCGCCAACGGCCCGGGCGACCTGTACGTCACGGTCGAAGACAGCACCGGCAAGAAGGCCACCGTGACCCATGCCACCGCGGTGACCACCGCTGCCTGGACCGAGTGGCGGATCCCGTTGAGCAGCTTCACCGGAGTGAACCTCGCCCGAGTCAAGAAGCTGTCCCTCGGCGTGGACAACCGGGCCAATCCAACCAAGGGCGGCGCCGGCATGCTCTACGTCGATGACCTCGGCGTCGGCCACCCGGTGCAGTAACGCGGCGCAGGACGCCTACGCACGATGTCTTGATCGCTGGGGCACCACGCCTGATTCGGACGAGAACAGGTCTGGTGCCCCAGTTTGTGGTGTGCTCGCAAGAGTATACGCGAGAGATGCTGTGGCACTTGCGGCTTAGAGGTCGTGGGGCCCGCCGGTGTGGATGCGGACGTTCTGGCGGTAAACGTCCACCTCGCCGGGGCGGGAGCGTTCGAGCCGCCGCTGGAACCACAGGATCTTGAGGGCCACGACCGCACAGCCGACTCCGGCGACGAAGAACACCGCGGCCGCCAGGAACGCAAACAGCTCCGGCAGGGCCATGATCAGCAGGCCGAAGCCGATCAGCAGTAGACCGACCACCAGGATCCCGGACGCCAGGGCCCGCGAAGCCCGCGCGAGAAGATTCGTGTGAAAGTGAAAAGGCATTCCAAGACTCCTTAAGAGATCAATCGTTCTACGACAAACAGGCAATAGGCGTTCGGACCAGTCGGCGCGGTGGTCGATGAGGTTCAAAGCACCAAATTCCAAGCACCAAGTCCCAAACGAATTCAAAATCCAAAAACTCAATGACCAAAACGGCCGGAGCGGCGCTCCGGTAGGTTATTCGCTTTTCTGGAGAATCGATGCGAAGATCCGCACGAGCTCCGTGGCTTCGCCGATCAGATGTAGCCTCTCCTGATCCTGGGCGGTGCTCCCGGTCGTGTCGAGGAGCCTCAGCCAGTATCTGCTTTCTTTGGCCTCCTTGCGCGAGATCTTGACGCGCATGCGGAAGTCCTTCTTGCTCAGGGCCTCATTGGCTTCGATGTAGTTGGCGCCCACAGACCCGGACGCTTTCACAAGCTGTCGGCCGTCTTCGATGTTGCAGATGGTCCTCTTGAGTCCGCGCACAAACGCCCGGACGAGCTGTGCGAACGCAAAGGTCCGCTCCTCCAGGTCGTAAGGTTTTGGATTCTCTTCCCTTTTGGTCATTGGGATTGATCTCTCCGCTGGCGCGGTGTGTCTGGAATTTGGGATTTGGAATTTGGAATTTCGATTTCCTTGCCCTCCTCCAGAGCCTTGAGTCTCTCTTTCCGTATGTGTACGCGCCCCTTCGCCTCTTCGTACCTCCTCTTCTCCTCCGCCGTCTGCGGCACCAGCGGCGGCACCGTTATGGGTTTCTTGTTCTCATCCAGCGCCACCAGGGTCAGATGTGCGGTCGTAGCCACGAGCTGCTCGCCGCTGTAGGGGTCTTCGCGTATCACTTGGACCCCGACCTCCATGGAGGAGCGGCTGACGTAGTTGACGGCGGCCCGCAGAACGACGTGGTCGCCGATGTGGATGGGGTGGCGAAAGATCAGGGTATCGATGCCGGCGGTGACGACCTCCTTGCCGCAATGGCGCTGGCCGGCCATGGCGGCCACCATGTCGATCCAACCGACGATCGCCCCGCCGAAGGCGGTCCCCTGCGGATTGGCCTGTTGCGGCATGACGAGATACCGGGTCTCTACCGCACTCTCACTGGGTGCTTTGCCTTTTTCGCTGGTCATGCCGACCATAGTGCCGTCCGGCGGCCCGCCCCGTCAACTGCCTGCCTCCACAAAATCCCCAAATCGAGAAGCCCCGCGACTCGCCCTGACATGGAGGGGAAGGAAAAGGGGACATTCTACTTTTCCCCTTCCGAGAAGGAAAAGTAGAGTGTCCCCTTTTCCGGCGGTGGTGTGCGACGGCGTTTTGTGGGGGCAGAAGGCCCTGGTTCGTAGTGTGCGCGTAAGAGCATACGAGGAACGTACGGGAGCCAGGAATGGCACCGCCTTTCTCTCCTTATGCTCTTACGAGCACACTACGAGCCGGCACGCCCACGCAGGGACGTTCCTGCACCCCGGGAGGATCGGCAGGGGCGTCACCGCCGCGAACGAGAGCTCAGGCGACTTCCACCAGGACTTTGACGCAATCGTCGGTGCGGCCTTTGAAGGTCGCGTAGGCCTTATCGATCTGGTCCAGGCTGAAGCGATGGGTAAAGCAGAAGCTCGGGTCGATCTGGCCGCGGCGGGTGTAGTCGAAGAGTTGCGGGATGTATTTGGGCCCGTGCATCTGGCCCATGTGGAAGTGCAGCCCCTTGTTGAAGGCGACGCCCAGCGGGAACTTGTCCACGAACATCGCGTAGACGCCCCTGAATCATCGGCAGGATGCCGATGGCACGAAACCCCACGAGCAGGATGCTCGTGCCACTTTTCATACACGTTCTCAGGGCCTCCGGCCCTGGGGATGGCGTTACGCAAGCCATTTACACAGCGGCGCAGGCGTGCTATGAATACACCCATGTCCAATGCAAGTGAAA
>VGYL01000173.1 GCA_016872975.1 Planctomycetota bacterium | reverse complement strand
CATGAACCTGCGACAATCGCAAATGATGAACGGCCGATAGCCGCCGTTCCCGAGTGATCGAATCTTCATAGTGCACCTCCTTGCCGTGCTGTCCGGACCTCAACCGCATGGGCAAGGAGGTCTTTTTTTCAACGACCCGCTCAAAGGCTAACGGCTCGGCAGGAGTCAGATGGGTGGCAGCCTCAAGTCTTCCGGACTTGGGGAGGACGAGCCTCGCGTTTGTAGTGTGCTCGTAAGAGCATGAGATAGCGTCTGACGACGCCACTACAAGCCAAGCCTTCCGGCCCCCTGCCACCCGGGAGTTTCTTCTTAGCCTTTGAGCGGATCGTTGTTTTTTTCACGATCCGCTCAAAGGGCCAAGCCCGGGTGGCATCGCCAAGGGCTCTGCCCTTGACGATGGTTCCACGCGAATCCGCGCGACCATCGTCAGGGCCGGAGGCCGGCCTTGGCGCTGCCACCCGGCAGAGCCTTTGGCCTTCGAGCGGATCGTTGCTTTCTCTTGGCTCATCCGGTTTACGCGTGCGTGCAACCCCGGAAGGGCCCGACCCTCCGGTGTCTTCCGCTCTGGGCCAATGACAGGGCAGAGAGACAAGGCGAGGCCCGTCGGCGGCGTCGCCCTTGTCACGAAGCTGCGGCGGCACTGGGAGGGTACCGGCCGGCCGATCTCCTGCCCCTGGTCTCATGCCCTCGATCCCGGGTCGCGTGGCCCGGCGAAGCAACGCGGGGCGCTGCCATTTACGCTTTGCGCCCCGCGTCAAGGCTCGTGCTTCGTCGTTTCTCAGCGGACGGCGGCCCAGACGCCCGAGCGGCCCAGGCTGTTGGTCATCGTCCCGGACATGGTGGTGTGGGACGTGATCGTCCCGGTATAGGTCGCCGAGACGACGCCGGGCAGCGTCCAGGTAATCGAATTGAGGTCTTGACTCCAGGTGCCCAGGGGGATTCCCTCCAGGGCGCAAGTCCCATTGACGTTGAACGTGAAGTGGACCGTGCCCGGGGCGCTCGTACCCCACTGGGTCGTTACGGTCCACGTGCCGACGGCGGAGTACCGCGCCGGTGCGGGGGCGATCCTCACCTCGTCCACGAACCAGTCGTCGAACGCCTGCGTGGCACTGGCGGTCCCGATGCTGCGGATCCGCAGCTTGAATCCCGCATGCAGGGCCGCGCTGGGCAGGCGCAGGCTCACCTGGTTGAAGGTCGTCATGTCGGGTCCGCTGCCCGCGTGCCGTTGCAGCTCGACCCAGGCGGAGCCGTTGTAGTACTCGAGGATCAGGTCGTCGCCGCTGTCCGGTGCTTCCCCGCCGCCTTTTCGCTGGTAGTAGTAGGTCAGTTGCGGGGCGTCGCTGTAGGAGGACAGGTCGATCCCTCTCGATTCGACCGAGTCTCCGCCCGAGGGGTGGCCGTTGAGCCGCAAGGCATAGGGACCGGAGGGCTCGTTCAGGCCCACGTCATCCACGGTGGCGCCCTTGACCACCGGCCATTTGGCCGCGTCGAGGGTCGTCGAGACGAAGCGGTCCTCGAAGATGCTCTCCTCACAGAGATCGATCATCACATGGTCCACCCGCGGGAACGTACCGAGCAAGGGGGAACCGACGCTGCGCCATTCGACGGAGCGGATCGGCCGACAGAACATCATCGAAGGGTCCGAACGGGCCGCGACGAGCAAGGACACCGAGATGAAGCTCACGGATGTGGCGCGGGCCAGTCTGAGCGAATTGCGCGGCGACTACGAGATCGTGATCCTCGATCGGGGCCAACTCCCCTGGTCGGTGCACGCGGCGGAGGCAAAGGCCGTGAACGCCATCTCCCTGGACCCGGCGCCCTTCGAGGACGATATGGTCCATGAGGCGGCGAAGCACGCGCTGGCCCAGCGCAGGAAGTACGCCCGGTGGTTGGACGCCGAGGACGCGGTGGTCGTGGCCAACGCGATGCTCCTGATCATCGGCCGCGCCCTGAACATGCTCAAGAGCCAGATCGAAGCCCAAGGCAAGACCTTCGAAGAAACCGATGGCTTCAGCGAGCGTCTGACCGCCAAACGCATCGAGGCCAGGGAAAAGGGCAAGCCCCCGGCGCCGGAGTGCCCCTTGTGCGGCAAGCCGATGCGCCGCCGGAACTCGGCCAAGGGCCCGTTCTGGGGCTGCTCCGGCTTCCCGGAGTGCAAGGGGACCAGGCCGATAGGACAGGAGGGACCGCATTGACCTTATTGACCCCATTGTCAATGGGGTCAGCGATGTCAACGAGGTCAATAAGGTCCCCCAGAGGATGGCATCGCCATGAACGAAGCCGAAGCGAGAGCCGAGAAGATCGATCCCGCGCTGCAAGCGGCGGGCTGGCGCGTGGTCGAGGGCGAAGTCGAAACCGGGAAACGCTACACGGAGCCGGACGGAAGCCCTTGTTGCGCCTCAAGTACCATGACTCGATTGCCGATGCCCTGGCCGAGCTGGGACGGCCGGAGGAAATCGGGCGGGTCTTCGCCGGCTTCCAGAAGTACCTGTACCAGCCGCAGATCGCGGCCTGACGGGTAAGAGCAGGGAGAATTGACGGGTCAGGTGCATTTTTCGGAGTCCCGTCGCCCGCCATGGTCGGAGCGGGTAAATCTCCCCTTATGCCATGGGAATACCGGGGAATGGCGGGCCGGACCCTGCTCTCACGCCGGAACGGCGCCCTCCGGAGCGGCGTCAACATCGAAGATGCTCAACACACTCCGGTGAGCATCTTTGGATAAACGTGAGTGTCTTTGGGAAAAAGTGAGCATCTATGGCGGGGTGTGATCATCTTTGGGCGGTGGCCCCCATCTTGCGGGGGAGGGTCAGCCCGCAGCGGGATGGTTCGGGCTTCCCACTATATGTGGCGACCGCGGGCTTCGGATTTCACACGGCACCCTTGACACGGGTCCGGGCAAATGACATTATCCTGCTACGATTGGATGGGCCCAGATGACGGAATCGGCGCAATTGATAGACTTGCTGACGCCCGAGACGTTCGCACGGATCGAGAGCGTGTTCCGCAGGCACTTCCGGCTCGCTCTGGAGAGCGCCGGGCGCGAGGGCGAGCCGGTGGAGGCGCTGAGCAGCAAGGAGGGCCGGCCGGAGTTCTGCCGGTTGGTGGGGCAGGAGGCGGGCGGGCGGCAGCGGTGCGTCGCCGAGCGGCAGCGGGCCATCGAAATCGCCGCTCAGACCGGGCAGTCGTACGTCACGATCTGTCACGCGGGGATCGTGCTGGTGTGCGTGCCGGTGGTCGATCACGACACGGTCTATGGCGGCGTCTTCTTCGGCCGGTGCCTGTGGGAGCCGGCCACCCCCATGCTGATCGAAGACATTGAGAACCGCCTGCGGGACGTCCATCCTGCGGGTTCCTTGGGTCCTTTGGGTCCCTCAGGTCCCTTGAATGCCGAGGGACCCAAAGGACCGCAAGGGCGGGACCCCCACGCTTTGGCCGCGGAAGACGGCCGCGCCACGGGGAGGGGTGGGACGGCCCTGCCGCCCGGGGCGGTGGCCCGGGCCTTGCGTGCGCTGCCGGTGGTGCGCGGACCGCAGATCCACCGGGCGGCGGAGTTCCTGTTCGATCTGCTCTACGAGGTCGGCGGCTTCGATGCGCGGGCGATCCGCTGGCGGCGCGCGCGGGCCGAGCAGCAGTCCCAGATCGGCGAGTTCATCCAGGAGCGCAAGAAGCTGGGGACCAAGTGGCAGTACCCGCTCCAGAGCGAGCGGGCCCTGGTGCAGAAGGTCAAGATCGGCGATCGGACCGGGGCCAAGGAAATTCTCAATTCGATCCTGGGGACGATCCTGTTCAAGGACATCGGCGATCTGGGCATCCTCAAGGCCCGGCTGCTGGAGCTGCTGACCGTGCTCAGCCGGGCGGCGGTCGAGGGGGGCGTCGAGATCGACACCATGCTCGAAAAGAACCTCGCCTACGTCAACAAGGCCATGCAGATCGACAACCAGGAGGACCTGTGCGCGTGGATCAGCACGGCCTTGAACGAGTTTCTCGAGCTGGTGTACTCCTCGCAGGATGCCCGCAAGATGACGCAGATCCGGCCGGCGCTCGAGTACATCGACGCCCACTACGACGGGCCGATCGCGCTGGCGGAGATCGCCCGGGCGGCGCACCTGAGCGTCTCGCGGCTGGCCCACGTGTTCAAGGAGCAGATGGGGATCACGCTGATCGACTACGTGACGACCGTGCGGATCGAGCGGGCCAAGGAGCTGCTGCTGGGCACCGACCAGAGCTGCACGGAGATCTGCTTCGCGGCGGGATACAACAACCAGAGCTACTTCACGCGGACCTTCAAGTCCCTCGTCGGCCTGACCCCCCGGCAGTTTCGCGTCGAGAACCAAAGAAGAGGGCTCTCGTCCAAACCGACCGAATAATGTGGAGCTCACAGCTCGGAACTACGCAACAAAGCCCAAGAACCCCAAAACACCGGCGTCGCGCGGCGGAGCCGTTCGGAATGCCGGATCTTCTCCTGTTTCGGATGTGCCTGTAATGTACCAGTTTGCAGGTCGCGTTTTCCGTGAAGCGGCGGGCTAGCCTGCGGCGCAGGTCTGGAGCGTCTCGGGCGCCGCCTGGGCCCGCGCTTGGGGCAAGGTGAAGAAGAAGATACTGCCCTGGCCCACCTCGGACTCGACCCAGATGCGCCCCCCGTACATCTCGACAATCTTCTTGGCGATGGTCAGACCGACCCCGGTGCTTTCGCGGTCGTCGCGCGGCGCGAGGGTCTGGAAGAGCTGGAAGATCCGCTCGAAGTGCTTCCGCTCGATGCCGGGGCCGTTATCGGAGACGCTGAACCTCCAGAACGCGCCGTCCGCGCCGCACGCGATGGCGATGCGGCCCTGGGGCTTGTCCAGGTACTTGATGGCGTTGCTCAGCAGGTTCTGGAAGACCTGCCGGATCCTGGTGGCGTCCGCCGCGACGGTGGGCAGATCGGTTTCGATGTGGATCGAGATATGCGCCGGGACGTCCAGATCCGCCACCAGCTCCGGCAGGAGCCGGTCGAGGGCGAGGGGCGCGGGGGCCCCCTCGGCGCGGCCGACCCGCGAATACTGGAGGACGCCGTCGATCAGATCGTGCATCCGGTCCACCCGGTTACCCAGCAACTGCAGGGTTTCCTTGCCTTGGGCATCCAGTTGGTCCTGGTAGTCGGCCGCGAGCCAATCCGAGAGGTTCTTGATGGCCCGCAGCGGCGCCTTGAGGTCGTGCGAGACGACGTAGGCGAAGTCCCGGAGCTCCCGGTTGATGGCGGC
The DNA here is from genome assembly GCA_016872975.1 of Planctomycetota bacterium. Classification (GTDB taxonomy): domain Bacteria; phylum Planctomycetota; class Phycisphaerae; order Sedimentisphaerales; family Anaerobacaceae; genus PLanc-01. The sequence continues at coordinate 4,992 of VGYL01000173.1, read as the reverse complement.
CAGCCGCTCGAGCAATTCCATCTGTTTCTGTTCGGTGCGCTTGCGGTCGGTCATGTCCTGGAGCGTCTCGGTCGCGCCCACGATGCGGCCCTGGGAGTCCCGGATCAGCGCGGCGGTGAACTGGAGCCACAGGCGGTGCCCCTGCCGGTCGGAGAAGAACGCGGCGGCTTCGTACGCCTCGTCGACGAGATCGGATTTACTGCAGCCTTCCGGGTACCATCGGGCCAGATGCTCGACGGCCTCGTCCACGAGCAGGTCGGCCAGGCAGGGCCTTTCGGACGGATAGAAGGCCCGCCAGTGTTCCGTCGTTCCGAGGATCTCGCCGGCGGGAATCCCGCTGAGGCGCTCCATCGCCCGATTCCAATGGATCACCCGGTGGCTCCTGTCGATGATGAACGTGGGGATGGGCGACCCCTGGAGGATGCTCGCCAGTCGTTGCTCGCTCTCCCGCAGGGACTTCTCGGCACGACCGCGTTGCATGAGGTCCACCCGGATCAGGACGGCGATCCCCCCGAGAAACAGGAGGCACAGTGCCAGCGCGATGAGCATGTGGCGCCAGATCCGCGCGCCGGCGGCGGCATGGGCCGTACCGATGGGCACGGCCGCCAGATCCAGGGACACCGCGCCGACGGAGCCGCCGAAACCCGCGACCGGGCCATATCGTTCCACGAGCGCCCGGGGCGCATCTTCCGGCCGCCCGTGGCAGCGGAGGCAGCTTGGCTCGAAGCGCCGGGGAATCGCGCACACGTAGTACGTCTCTCCCTGCTCAAAGAACGCCATCGTGCCGGACCAGCGTTCTGCCTCCGGATGCTGCTCGAAATACCGAATCAGCGCTTCCTCCGCCGGGGTCGCCCGGTTGACCGGATTGCGCGGGTTGATCGAGGCGAACCGCAGCAGGGCATCGGGGGAGCTTTCGCGGACCTTGTCGAACACGCTGCGCGCAATGAAGGAGGTGGACATGGTCTCCGGCATGAACGCCTCCTCGCCGAGTTGTCTTTCCATTTCCGGGCGAACATGCCTGCCAACATAGTCGCGCAAGGCGACGTCGAATTCGACGGCCCAGCGAGCCTGCCCGTCGGCCATCTGTCGGACGTGCGCCTGTGTCCAGTGCCATGTCTGAAGGAGCACGACGCATAGGAACACCACGGCCAGAATCCCCATGCCAATCAGGATCGCCGTGCTGGTGCGTCCGGCGGAACCGGGGACCGCGTTGTGCCGGTCCACGCGGTCCGCCGACGGGGTCGCCGCAACCGCGTCGCCTTCCCGTCCGCGCCGTTTCCGCCATCGGACGGTGCCAACCCCGATCGCCACAGCCGCGCTCAGGATCGCTGACCCGATCATCGGCCGGTGGCGGGCCCTGTCGATCTGGGCTTCCCGCTCCTGCGCCAGGGCGTCGATCCCGACCACCATCAGGACCTCGCCGCTGTCCGGGTCGAGAACAGGGGCCAGGGCACATACGAAGGTGCCGTATTCGTCCGTAACCGGCCCGAATGTCACGGGCTTGCCGGTGGCGAAGATGGCGGTGTCCTCGGGACTGGGCTCCCGGTAGATCGTTCCCGGGGGACTGGCCATCGGGTCGTCTTGCGGATAGTCCTCCGGTCCGAAGAGAAGCTGTCCCTGCCGCAGGGCCATGCTGTAGACACCCTGGCGGGGGACGTGGGCGCCCAGCGCTGTCATCTGCCGGCGAAGGAACTCGAAGGCCGGGGTGCCCCGGTCCGCCTCAGTGAACGAGAGTTCCCGAACCAGGGCCGGCGGCAGCGTGCCGGCGATATGGACCGCCTGGCGCAGCAGGCTCTCTCGCCTCTCGGCATCGATAAGCCCGGCACGCCAGTGACCGAGCCACCAGCCGGCACACAGCACCGTAACGGCCAACAGCCAGGCGGCCTTTTCCGGCCCCGTCATTCTTGGTGTGCGCTTCTCGATCAATGGATCAATCCGCATACGGAAACTCCGGTCGCCGGGTCAGTTCAAGCTCTCGAGAGCACTGGACTGCGCCGGAACGGGCGATGCCCCTTGCTTGGGTACCGTGAAGAAGAACGTAGTCCCCCTGCCCACTTCCGATTCGAGCCAGACCGTTCCGCCCCACAGTTGCACGATCTTCTTGACGACGGCCAAGCCGATCCCCGTGCTCTCCATCTCGTCGCGCGGCGCGAGCGTCTGGAACATCTGAAAGATCTTCTGGAAGTATCTTTCTTCGATGCCGGGCCCATTGTCGGTCACGGCGAACTCCCAGGCGTTGCCCCGGTCCGCGTGGCCGATCTCGATGCGGCCCTGCGGCTTGTCCAGGTACTTGACGGCGTTGCTGAGGAGATTCTGGAATACCTGCACGAGATGAACCCTGGGGCACGGCACCGTCGGCAGCGGACCGGCGATCTGAAAGGCCACGTGCGCCGGCGGCGCGATCTGCTCGAGGACCTCCGCGACGACGGCATTCGGATCGACGTCTTCGACGGACGGATCGCCATGGCCGACCTCGGCGTACCGCAGAATCCCTTCAATCAGCCGGACCATCCGGCCCGCCCGCTGACGCAGCAGGGCAAGGTTCTCCTGGCCCTGCACGTCGAGCTTGTCGGCGGCGTCCTGCGCGATCCAATCCACCAGCGTGGCAATCCCGCGCAGCGGCGCCTTGAGATCGTGCGCGGCCACGTGGGCGAAATCCCGCAGCTCCTGGTTCGACCGCTCCAGGCTCGCGACGGTCGACGTCAGGTCTCGATTCAGCGCCTCCAGCATGGCTTCTGCCTGCTTGCGTTCGGTCACGTCGCGGATCATGACCACCAGACCGCGGGGGCCGCCCGGGCGCCGAAACAGGGAGGTGCTGCACTCGAGGTAGAGCTGACGCCCCTGGGAATTCGTGATGGAGACGTCCAGCGGCGACAACGTGCCCAGGAGCACCTGCTGGAAGTGGTTCAGGAAGCGGGCAACGTCTCCCGGATCGAGGATCCCCAGCTCGATGAAGCTCTTACCGAGGATCTGCTCCTTCGTCTGGCCGAGGATCTCCAGGGTCCGGCGATTGGCGTCGAGCACCCGACCGGCATCGTCCAGGTGGACGATGCCTTCGCAGGCCTCCTCAAAGAGGATCTTGAATTTCTCCCCGCTCTCCCGCAGCGCCTCCTCCGCCCGGCGGCGCTCCGAGACGTCCCGCGCGCTCGCGAGGACTAGGTGCTGCCCGGCGATCGCAACCGGACAGGTGCGAATCTCGACGCGCACCTGGGTGCCGTCTTTGCGCTTCAGCCCCAGATCGACCGGGCCCACCGGCAGCCCCATGGCATTCTTGGCGAAGTACCCGGCCATGCGCGGCAGTTGTTTGCGCGGCAGCAGGTCCGATTTCAGGAAGCTGCGGCCCAGGAGCTCCTCCCGGGTGTAGCCGGTCAGTTGCTCCGTCGCCCGGTTGGCGTCCAGAAACGTGCCCATCAGGTCCGTGACGTAGCAGGCGTCCGGGGCCTGCTCAAACAGGACCCGCAGCCGCTCCAGCGTCGCGGTCGGATGCTCTTGTCCATTGCTATCCATCGGATCTTTATCCTCCTTCGGGTCCCTCGACCCATTCCGGTCACGCGGGAGGTCCGTCCCCTCGGCCTTCGATCCCCTAGTCCGTCCCCACGGTCGGCGGCGCGCCCCTTGCCGCCGCCTGCTGCCGGGGCAGGGTGAAAAAGAACGTGCTGCCTTGGCCGATCTCCGACTCGACCCAGACCCGCCCGCCGTAGAGCTCGACGATCTTCTTGACGAGGGTCAGGCCCACCCCCGTGCTCTCGTACTCATCCCGCGCGGACAGCGTCTGGAAGATGCGGAAGATGCGCTCGAAGTGTTTGGCCTCGATACCCGGCCCGTTGTCGGCGACGTGGAACCGCCAGAACCCGCCGTCCGCCACGCAGCCGATCCGGATCTCGCCCTGCGGCTTGTCCAGGTACTTGACCGCGTTGGTCAGCAGATTCTGGAACACCTGGGTGATCCGCGTTCTCTCGCACGCGATCGTCGGCAGGTTGCCCGGCACGGTGATCCGGATGTGCGCGGGCGGGGCAATCGCGTCGAGAACCGTCGGCAGCAGCTCATTCAGGTCCACCGCCACGACCTCTTCCGTGATCCGCCCGACGCGCGAGTACTGCAGCACCCCGTCAATCAGGTTGTGCATTCGGTTCACGCGGCTCTGCAGCAGCGCCATCTGCTCCTTCGCCTCGGCGCCGAGCTGGTCGCCATAATCCTCGCACAGCCACTCGGCCACCAGCTTGATGCCGCGCAAGGGGGCCTTCAGATCGTGGGACACGACGTAGGCGAAGTGCGACAGCTCCTCGTTGATTTGGCTCATCTTCTCGAGCAGTTGTGTCTGCATGTTTTCCGCCTTGCGGCGTTCCGAAATGTCGCGAAAGCTCCAGACGCGGCCGACCACGCGGTCGCCCAGGACCTGCGGCTGGGAGTGACATTCCACGACCCGGCCGTCGCGAAGCTCCAGGATCTCGGACACCACGGCTTGGGGCGTGTCACGGAATTCCCGGCGCTTGGCCTCAAAGGTGCCGGGGTCCTTCAGTCGATCGTGGACGAAGGCGGCCACCTCATCCCGACTGTCGGTGTCGAGCACGGCGTCCGGAATTCCCCAGAGGCGCTGGAACTGGCGATTGTGACTCTTGATCTGTCCGGCCAGATCCACAACCACGATCCCATCCACCGTCGCGTCCAGGGTGGCCTGGAGCAGGGACAGCGAATCCTTGAGCTTTGCCTCCACCTGCTGGAGCCGCGCGATATCGACGAAGCTCTCGATCAAGTACTCCCGCCCTCCCCAGGTCGAGGATACGACGGTCTTGAGAATGGGCACCGAGGTCCCGTCGGCCCGGACCAGGCAGCGCTCCGATCGGTCCACCGTCTGGCCCAGATCGGCGATCGGGCATCGGCCTCGTTCCGCCGGGCAGATAAACTGGTGGCAAACCCGCCCCACGATCCGGTCCCTGGGCAAGCCGATGATCTCGGCCGCATAGGGATTCACGTCCGTGATCTGATGGGTCT
>VGYL01000172.1 GCA_016872975.1 Planctomycetota bacterium | reverse complement strand
TGCCTGTCGCTGATCGTACCGTCCGGCGCCAGGACGTTGATGACGGGCAGATCGTGCCGGCGGCCGATCTCCCAGTCGTCCGGGTCATGGGCGGGCGTGACCTTGAGAAACCCGGTGGAGAAGCGGGCTTTCTCGTCCTCGCTCTCGGGATTGGGCAGCACGACGTGCTCATCGGCGACGATGGGGATGATCCGCCCGACGATGGGCAGCCGCACCATTTTGCCGACCAGGTACTGGGCCCGCGGGTCCGCGGGATTCATGGCCACCGCCGTATCGCCCAGCATCGTCTCCGGCCGCGTCGTGGCGACCGTCACGTGGGTGACCGTAATCGTGGCGAGGGCGTCCCGCCCGCGTGTGTCGAGGGCATCTTGCCATCGCTCTTCATTGTGCACCTGACTCCTCACGGCGCACCATGGCCAATCCTGCAAACCTGCCCTCTCAGGGTTTGTGGCGGTGTAATTGACTTGGTTCGCAAAATCCTTCTCGTCGCGAATCAGGTGGTCGTAATACTCGTCCATCCATAGAGGACCTTGGCGATTGAGTAATCGGTTGATTTCTTTGGACGTGAAGGACTTCCACGATTGAACGATCTTGGGCAACTGCTGTCCGGCGAGCGGCTTAAGCACGACGTGAACGTGGTTCGGCATGACTGCCCAGGCAATGATCTCATATCGCTCACCATCGAAGTGCTTCAGCGCGTTCTGCACGATCTGCGCGGGCTGCGGGTCCTTCAAGAGGCAGTCGCCATATCCCGCATCGAGGAACGCCTCGATCTTCTCCGAGTGGAGTCTCTGCAGTTCGCCTCGTTCAGCGTAGCTGAGCGGGCGTCCTTGTTGCTCGGCACGCTGGAGGATCTCCTGGCGTTGGCGGCGCCATGCCTCGGATATCTCGGCCGACACGGCGTCAGCCAAACGGAAGGTAACGCTGTAGACGGCGTCCTCTTTTGACCAGTGGGGCAGATAGCGACCCATTCGTCTATTGATGGTTGACTCGGACTGTCTTTCCGAGGGCGGGACGCCCTCGCCACGCGCGGACGGGACGTCCGCGACACGCGCGGGCGGGACGCCTGCGTCACGGGGAATCTCGACGGGCTCGACGAGGGGGTATTGCAGGTACCAGAAGTGGCCCTGGACCGTCTCGTGCTCGACTTCGTCATCGGCGAGAACGGTTTGCGTGGCGGGGTCCCAGTTGACGAGGCGCTTGCCGCGGTAGATCAGGCCGTCCTGGAAGAGGTTGAAGAAGTTCGCGCGAACGGCGCGGGCGCAGACCTCGTCCATCGTGAAGCGGGTGCGCTGCCAGTCGCAGGAGCAGCCCATCGCCTTGAGCTGCCCGAGGATCGTGGCTTCGTATTCGTCCTTCCAGGCCTGGATGCGTTTGACGAACTCCTCCCGCTGGAAATCCGTCCGCCGCTTGCCTTCCTCGGCGAGGATGCGCTTCTCGACCACGGTTTGCGTGGCGATGCCGGCGTGGTCGGTGCCGGGCATCCAGAGCGTCTCGTGCTGCTCCATCCGGCGAAAGCGGATCAGGATATCCTGGAGCGCGTTGTTCAGGGCGTGGCCCAGGTGCAGCGCCGCGGTCACGTTCGGCGGGGGAATGACGATCGTGAACGGCTTTCGCCTCGCGCTGACGCGGGACGGATCGGCATGGAAATACGATCTTGACAGCCAGAGTTCGTTGACCTGTCCCTCGACTGTCTTTGGCTCATACACCTTGGATAACTGCTCAGTCATCGCGCATCCAACTCGAGTGTCGGCAAAAAGAAATCCGGCAGACGCGTATCTGCCGGATCTGATGTTAATCGCAAAGAGGTGCTCTGTAAAGAGCGCCGCGAGGCACGACAGGGCCATCGCACGTAGGCATGGTAGGGGCGTGGAAGGCAGGACGATTCAGACCCGCGTAAACGCGGGACTCCAAACGACGCCTGCGTCAAACATGCGATTTCCCTGCGGGGCGTGACTCTTGCCGGGCCGGACCGCTTAGTCGAGGTTCATGGTCATGAGGAACTCGGCGTTGCTGCGGGTCTTGGCCAGGCGGTTCTTGAGCAGCTCGACCGCTTCCACCGGATTGAGGTCGCTCAGGACGCGGCGGAGCCGATAGACGAGCTCCAGCTCCTTCGGGTCGAGCAGCAGCTCTTCCCGGCGCGTGCCGCTGCGGCTGATCTCGATCGCCGGCCAGACGCGCCGATCCACGAGCCGCCGGTCCAGGTGCAATTCCATGTTGCCGGTCGCCTTGAACTCCTCGAAGATCACTTCGTCCATCTTGGAGCCGGTGTCGATCAGGGCGGTGGCGAAGATGCTCAGCGAGCCGCCTTCTTCGATCTTGCGGGCGGCGCCGAAGAACTTCTTGGGCATCTGCATGGCGCCGGCGTCCACACCGCCGGTCAGGATGCGGCCGGAGTGCGGGGTCTCGTTGTTGTAGGCCCGGGCCAGACGCGTGATGGAGTCGAGCAGGATCACGACATCCTGGCCGTATTCGACCATGCGCTTGGCCTTCTCGATGACGATCTCGGCCACCTGGCAGTGCCGGGCGGCGGGCTCGTCGAACGTGGAGCTGATGACCTCGACGTTCTCGGCGGTCTTGCGCTCCATTTCCGTCACTTCCTCGGGCCGCTCGTCGATCAGCAGCACGATCAGCTTCACTTCCGGATGGTTCGTGCTGATCGCGTTGGCCATCTTCTGCAGCAGGATCGTCTTGCCGGTACGCGGCGGGGCGACGATCAGGCCGCGCTGGCCCTTGCCCACCGGCGTCACCAGGTCGATGATCCGCATGTTCAGCTCATCGCCGGACGTCTCGAGGATCAGCCGCTGCTCCGGGTGCAGGGGGGTCAGATCGCTGAAGACGATCTTGTCCGCCAGCAGGTCGGGGTTCTCGAAGTTGATGGCCTCGACGCGCAGCAGCGCGAAATACTTCTCCGAGTCCTTGGGCGGGCGGATCTGTCCGGAGACGATGTTGCCCGTCCGCAGCCCGAAGCGTCGAATTTGTGACGGCGAGACGTAAATGTCGTCCGACGACGACAGGTAATTGTAGTTGGGATTGCGCAAAAAGCCGTAGCCGTCCGGCAGGACCTCGAGAACGCCCTCGCCGTACATCAGGCCGCTCTGACGGATGCGCTCCTTGAGAATCCGGAAGATCAGGTCCTGCTTCTTCAGGGCGGTGTACTCCGTGATCCCCTCCTTCTTGGCCATATCGTGCAGCTCGGCCACGGTCAGCCGCTGCAAGTCCGTCAGGTAGAGGTTGCCCTTCTTGATCCGCTCGTACTTGGCGTGCGTGGACTCTTCCTCGGCCGGCTCAACCCCTTCTTCCTCCGTGGCTTCCCGGGCCTCGGTGACGTCCGCGGCCTCTGTCTCCACGCCGACCGGCGGATCGTCGTCCTCGACCGCCACGGGAGATCCCGGCGTCTTTTCCGGCTGCTCCGCCTGCTCGGCCGCCAGTTCCTCTTCCACCGGCTTCCTCTTCGTGCTTTTCCGCTTGGTTGTTCTGGCCTTCGCCATGATGACTCCTTTTTTCTGTTCCGCCGTTCTTTTTGTCACCCTTGCCCTGTTTGTGCAGATATGCGCCTGCTTCCCACAGAGGTGGGCAAGACGCCGGTGGTCGGCGTGTTGCTTCTTCTCCTGGTGTTTCGTGGAAATGGGCCTCGAGCTACACCACTACCGCTTGTGGCTCCACTGACCGTCCCCGGCGACGGGACAATGAAATGAACCACACTACCTGCTTCAAGTTATGTCAGAGAAGATATCTTGGATTTGCCTGACCAACGTCGAGAAGTCAGAGTTGTTGTCTACCGTATTATCGGCCAGCTCTTCCTTCCTGTCCAGCGAAATCTGAAATTTTTCGCGAATTTTGATCTCGTGCTCGTCCAGGAGCCCGGCCTGTGCGGCACGGCGGGCGCGCTGCGCCCGCTCGCATTTCACGAAAATCAGCCGGTCGCATCGGTCCGCCCATCCAACTTCCACCAACAGGGGCATATCGAGTACGATCGCTCGGACATGGGTACACCGATTATACTGGGCAATCAGCTCTTCGGTTCGCGCCAGTACGTGCGGGTGAACCACTTTGTTCAGCGCACACAGCTTCTCGGCGTCGGCGAAGACGATCCGCGCCAGCTTGGCGCGATCGATCTGCCCCTGCGGGTGCAGAATCTCCCGGCCCAACTGGCGGACGATCTCGTCCCGAACCGGCGGTTCCGTCAATACCTCATGCGCGATCGCGTCGGCGCGGATGACCGCACAGCCCAGCTTGCCGAACTCCGCGGCCACGGTGCTCTTGCCGGAGGCGATGCCGCCCATGATTCCGATGATTGGCTTTTTCCCGGGATTGCTCACGGTCAAGCAGTCTGACGGGGTATTCCCACTTAACATCCTGATTCTACCCGCGGCCTCGGATCGTGTCAAGAGGCGCGCGCCGGATCTTTGTCTGCTTCATGGCAAGCGGCTCCAGATCGCCTGGAGCAGGTCCTCCGGCACCTGGGTCCCCAGCTTCTTGGCGGTGTTCGCGTGGTTCCAGGCCAGGTCATATTTCTCGAGCCGGTAGAGCCCGTAGGCGAGCCCGTGATGGGCGTCGCCGAGGTTGGGATCCAGGCCGACTACCCGGAGATACGTGTTGACGGCCCGCTCGAAGTCGTCCCTCTTGAGATAGGCCGACCCGAGGTTGAAGAGGATTCGCACATCCTGCGGCTTGGTCACCGCGGCCCGCTGGTAGTACTGGACGGCCAGATCGTAATTGCCCAGGTCGAAGTACGCCGTACCCAGATCGACTAGGGCGGCCAGCATCCCTGGCTTGAGCACCAGGGCCTGCGTGAACGCCTGGATCGCCTCATTCATGCGCTCCAGCTTGCTCAGGCAGATGCCCAGCCCGTAATAGGCCTCCGGCAGGTCCGGCTGGAGGCTCTGGGCCTTGCGGAAGTGCTCGAGACCACGCTCGTACTGATCCATCCGATAGTACAACTCGCCGATCTGGAGATAGATCTGGGAGTTCCGGCCGTCGAGCGCCAGCGCCCGCTGCAACTGGGACAACGCCAGGCCGTACTGCTCCTGCCGCGTGAGCAGCAGGGCCAGGTTGCGGTGCGCATCCGCAAAATTGGGATCGAGATACAGCGCTTGCCGGTACGAGGCGGAGGCGGCATTCCATTCGCTGAGCACCATGTACGCGTTGCCCAGATTGTTGTGGGCCTTCGGATCCCCGGGATTCAATTGCAGGGCGGCGCGATACTGCCGGACCGAATCCTGCGCCCGGCCCTTCTGCAGATAGATGTTGCCCAGATTGGCCCGCGATTCCGAGAGAGCGGGATTGATCGCGACCGCCCGCTCCAGCGCCACCTGGGCCGTATCGACGTTGCCGATCTCGCTGTAGACGTTGCCGAGATTGTTGAAAAAGCAGCCGATCGTCTGGCGTTTCGTCAGGTTCTTCAGGTACACGGAGTCGCGGCTGTCGTCGGGAACGTTGAACTTCGTGATGTAGTGCTCGTCCGGCGGGCTGACGCCCTGGCTGGTCGTCTCGATGTTGAAACGCGTGCGCCCGCGCTCGTACCGCACGAAGAAATGGCCGGGGACGACCACGCCGTGGAGGTCCAGGCCCAGACGCTCGCCCAGGGCCAGGTACAGGACCGAGAGGCTCAGGCAGTAGCCCTGGCGGCGATCCATCACGGAGTGCAGGAACAGGTCGTTCGGGTCGTTGGCGTGCGCGATCGGCTTGAAGCCGAGTTCCTCGAAAAGATACTGGTTGATTATGGGAATGGCCCGCTGGTCCGGCGGCAGCCGCAGTTGGCGCAGGCGCGTCTGGATCACCAGGGCCATGGTGTCCAGCCGCTCCAGGTAGCGACGGCCCTGCACGAAGTCGCTCCAGTATTCCGAGGAGATCAGGGTGGCGGTCGCCAGGTCGATCTGGTCTTCGGACAGACGCAGGACCTCCTCGAGCGACGTGACGCGCAGGCCCGCCTTGCCCGCATTGGCCAGCCGGGCAGACTGCCCGAAGGCCGCCCCGGACGTCAGAGACAACAGAAAGGCAATAGCCAGAGGAATTCTCTTCATGGACTCCTTTCTACAATTCCCTCTTGTGCGATTGTAGCCCGGCGCGTAGTCTATTCCAACAAAAATCCGATTGCCAGGAGGACACTATGAGAGTGACCGGTCTTGTTGTCATGGTCGTAGCAGGCTTGTGGTTCGGCGGGTGCCGGTCCGCCACGACGCCGGCCCAGAGCCCGCCGCAAAGTCAGCCCGCCGCCCAGCCGGAGCCGGGGCTCCTCCAGCTTGCGCCGGCCGTGACCCCGGCGCGACCCGAGACGCCGATGGTGACGGTGCAGGAGGGCGACGGGGAGATCAGCCTCTTCGACGGCCAGACCCTGGGCCAGTGGAAAGCGACGGATTTCGGCGGCCAGGGCGACGTCGCGGTCAAGGATGGCGCCATCCACATGGCGATGGGCAGCTACATGACCGGGATCACCTGGACCGGTCCGGTGGTCCGCATGGACTACGAGATCACGCTGGAGGCGATGCGGGTCGAAGGACACGACTTCTTCTGCGGCCTGACGTTCCCGGTGGGCGAGAAGCCGTGCACGCTGGTCCTGGGCGGCTGGGGCGGCAGTCTGTGCGGCCTGTCGAGCATCGACAGCTTCGACGCCTCCGAGAACGAGACGACGAAGATGATGAGCTTCGAGAACGGCAAGTGGTACCGCGTCCGGCTGCGGGTCGTGCCGGACCGGATTCAGGCCTGGCTGGACGATGAAGACCTCGTCGACGTGGACATCACCGGCAAGACCCTCAGCATCCGCCTGGAGGTCGAGGAGTCGCAGCCGCTGGGCATCGCCACCTGGAACACCGCCGGCGCCGTCCGCAATATCAAGCTGAAGAAGCTGGCGGATGAAGCACAATAGCCGTTTGTAGTGACGCCGCAAGGCGTTTCCATAGCATGGGCATCTTGCCCCTGCGCATCATGGGCAAGACGCCCATGATGCGATGCCCTTGCGGGCACACTACAAACGCGATCATGGGCGATTCGGCTGGTTCAAGCCAAGCTTCGCTAGCAGGTCCGCGGCGGTGATGCCGGCGACTCTCACCTGCTTGACGGGGTGGGTGTGGCCGGAGAGGATCTCCACCGCGTTCTTCTTCACGCCCAACTGCTGGGCCAGGAAGGCGATCAGGCACTGATTGGCTTTGCCCTTTTCCGGCGGGGCGGCCACGCGGATCTTGATCATGTTTTCTAGCATGCCGGCGACCGCTGTGCGGCTGCTGCCCGGCACGATCTTGACCGGGAAGACCACGCCGTCGCCATTCTCCGTGATGGTCGGCAGGGGGGCGGTCATTCGCCATTCTCCCGCAGGTTGGAGCCGATGGCCTGCTGGACGTACTTCTCGATCTGCTCCGCCAGTTCCCCGAGCACGGGCAGTTGGAAGTCCTCGTAAAAGCCCGGAATGAACTCGCCGCTGAGGGCCCGCTTGGAAATCCGCACCCGGATGGTGGAAGGCTGGGAGGCGCCTTTGCTGAAGTCGCCGTCCTTGTGCTCCGTCAGCTCGACCCGCCACTCTTCACTGATGAAGACGAGGCACTTGCCCGTGTAAATCGCGGTGGGAAAGTAATCGCGCAGAAGTTTGAGAGTATCCATCATTTGTCCGATCTGTCCGATCGGTCCGATCAGACGGATCGGACTTTGCTTCGATCATGGCGACCTCTTCGGTGCGCCAAAGGGCGTCACGTCGCCGCGCAGGACCTGGGAGTGCTTCTCCCAGGCCGTCATCGTGCGCCGGAGATTGTCCTGCGCATCGCCGCCGATGCCGTAACCCTGGAACCCGATGGGGCCGGTGTAGCCGGCGTCCCGCAGGGTCTCCAGGAAGCCCTTCATATCGAAAGTACCGCGATCGAGCGTCTGAATCAAGGTCTTCCAGTCCTTGCCGTCCGTGTCGGCGCCGTTGATGCTGACCACGAACAGCCGCGGCAGGGCCTTTTCGATCACCGCCTTGGCGTCCCGGCTCTGGCTCACCCGCAGCCAATGGCACAGGTTGAACGTGACCCCGACGTTCGGGCGGTTCACCTTCTCGGCGATGCGCACGGCGTCCTCGACCGTCTCCAGCCAGAAGGCATTATGGGGATACAAGGCGATCCGCACCCGGTGCTTGGCGGCCTCGTCGGCCAGGTCCTGGAGGATCTCCACCGCCCGGGCGTCGCCCTGCGGGTCCGAGAGCTTGTGCTGCTTGCTCTGGGCGAAGATCCAGAGCATCGCGTTTCGCCCGGCGAGGACTTTCATCCCTTCCTTCAGAGTGGGATCGTAAGGTTGCGCGCCGGCGTCGAGGTTGATGCCGGTATAGGCGGCGAACATCTGGAGGTCGTTCTTGTCCAACTCGGCCAGCAATTCTGTGAGCGGGCCGGGTCCGGTGTAGTGCGGGCCAATCCCGGCGTAGCCGAGATCCTTGAGCAGCTTGACCTGCGACTCGATCGTCTTGTGCTGGGCGTCCGCGACGGCGTTGTCGAACGCGAAGAAGGGATTCGGCCCCGCGGGGGCGACCCAAATGTTGCAGTAGCCGACCGGCCCGTGATCGCCCTGGAGCATCAGCGGCCCCAGCGGCTTCTCATCATGGTAGGCGCTGGCCCGGGTCGGTCCGGTCAGCTCGACGTCGCTGTGGACGAGAACGCCGTTGTGGACGACCTTCTCGAAGCGGGCGTTGGCGATCTTGCGGCCGGTCCCGTCGAAGCGCGGCGCCCGGAACACCACGTCCAGCGTCTGCCATTGGCCCGGCGGCCGTGACGCATTGACCCGCGGCGAGTGGCCTTCGAAGCCCTGGGGCTTTCTCTTGTCGTCCCAGCGCTCGTAGATCCCGCCGCATTCGATCCCCGGGTAGGTGGAGGGCTTCCGCCAGCTATCGAAGATCTGGATCTCGTAGCGGCCCTGGAAGTACACGCCGGAGTTCGAGTCCTTCGCCACCACGAACTCGAGATGGGCACGGACGTCGCCGAACTCCTGTTGGCTGAACAGGTTGACGGTCCGGCCGGTAGGCCCGTTGACCAGCGCGCCCGATCCGGACCGGGTCACGAGCAGCTTCTCGTTCTCCGGGTTCAGTTGGGCGTCGCCCGCGTTCTGCCAGTCGCCTGTGTCGCTCCGCCAGGCGGAGAAATCGCCGCCGGTCAGGTGCAGCTTGTGGCACGCGCTGCAATCCCGGCCGGCTGCTACACCCGTACCCGCCACAACAACGGCCAGGATCGCTCGCCTTGCCCACATCGTTCTTGCCATCGTATCTACCCTCTCATGTCGTTCTCGACTGTGTTCTTGTATGCTAAGCCAATGTTCGGGTGGCATCGCCAAGGCCTCGGGCCTTGACGATGGTTCTCTCTAGGGGGTGCAGCCATCGCGTTTCGCAAGTCTTGAGACCAACGCGAGGAGATTGCTTCGTCGCTGAAGCTCCTCGCAATGACATACCCCAGCATGGTATGTCATTGCGAGCGAGGCTGGCCGAGCGCGGCAATCTACTACCGATGGTCGCGGAGTCTGCAAAATGCGGTACCAGCCATCGCCAAGCTCCGAAGATTCCGCTTGACGATGCCACCCGGATGACAGAACTCTCCACGATGCTCTGTGTCATAGCAAATGCCAGGGGCTCCGCATGGCCCGGCCCAACATGCGGTTGGCCTCGTCGTCATTCGTGAACCGCTCGGCCTGCGGGTCCCAGCGGAGCGTCCTGCCCAGGAGCATGGCGATGTTACCGATGTGCGCGATCGTGAAACACCGCTGCCCGATCTCGGGCGGGAAGTAGCACTCCCGGCGGGATTTGACGCAATCGAGGAAATTCCGCTGCTCGCCCTGGGGGCAGGTGTACAAGTGGATCTCGTCCGGCCCGATGACGGAACTGAGGATCGAGGCGGGCTGGGCCTGGAGCTTGGCCCGCCAGCCGCGATTGCCGATCCAGCCGTCGGAGCCCTCGAACCGCAGGCTGGGCGTGCCGGAATCGACGAGCAGCTTCACGCCGTTGGCGTACGTGTACTCGAGGTGGAATTCCTTCGCGGTGTCGTACAGGCCGTCCCGCCAGAAGACGCCTTTGCCCTCGACTTCCACGGGGCCGGTATGCTCGGTGTCGTTGCCCCATTGGGCGCCGTCGAGCAGGTGGGCGCCCCAGTCGGTCAGCATGCCCCCGGAGTAATCGGAGATCCAACGAAAGTTCCAGTGGCAGCGGTCTTTCGTGTAGGGAGCCCAGGGCGCGGGGCCGAGCCACAGGTCGTAGTCAAACCCCGGCGGCACCGGCATGGGCTTGGGGTTCCCCGCCTCGGCCGGGCCGCTGGGCAGTTCCACTTTGATGGTGTGGGCCTTGC
>VGYL01000171.1 GCA_016872975.1 Planctomycetota bacterium | reverse complement strand
CCGTTGACCCGCCCGACATGGGACCCGGTCCGGAAATCGAACTTCCGGTCCTCGACCAGCTTGACCAGGTTTTCGCCGATCTTCGCCACGGTGTCCTTCATCCAGGGGTCGCCGGTGAGGAAATAGTCATAGACCATCCCATACGTCCAGATGTGGCCCAGATTGTACGGCGACAGGCACAGATAGGTGCCGTTGCCGAGCTCGGCGTACAAATCGCGAATCGTCGGCACCGGGTAGAACCCGCTGACATGTCCCACGCAGTGCTGGTGGACCAGGCCCGGCCGAGTGGGATAGGCGCCGCTGTCCCCCACCTCTTTCTCAAGGTGGTGACGCAGGTCCTCGTTGAGGAAGTGCACGACATCGATCTCGGCGGTATGGCGGGCCGCCACGTTGCCGATCTGGAAGTACTTGGGGTCGCCGGTGCGGGCAAACTGGAGCAAGATGTGCTTCGGTGTGTCGTATTCATGGTTGCCCCAGTTGCATTTGCGCTCGCCAAACCAGTCGCCCCAGTTCATCTGGCCGTAGTCGCGCTGCACTTCGAGCGAATGGCAGTAGGCATTGTCGAACAGGTTTTCCGCCCACCGGTCGTACTCGGCCATCCCCGGACTGCCCGCGGGCGCCACCTCGCCCCATACGGCGCCGGCAATCGCCTGTCGCGGGTCGGGACTGGGCACCAGGGGCGCATTGGCACTCCGGGCCAGCGCGGGGCCGTCTCCCGACAAGTCCACCCAGATCACCCAACGCGGCGCCTGTCCCGTCCGCAGGCGGTAGTAGCCCTCCCCGAACCAGTATTGGTACTTGTACCACGGCTTCATGTGCGCATACGCGTCGGCCTCGAACCTGGGCAGCAGGCCGATCTTCAGCGCTTCGGGGCCAATCTCCAGACTCTTGGGCCACTGCTGCCAGAAGTCTTTCACCGCGAGCGCCACTTTGCCTCGGTCCTCGACAATTTCCGCCCAGCCGGGAGCCTTCGCACCGCGCTGCGTCGTGCCTTCCACTCGGAATGCCTGATCGTCAACCTGGAACAGGCGCACGCCGGAGGACGGGTTTAGGCTCGATCCGGACAGGCCGCCCAGAGCCGCCGTCCAGTCGGAACCGGCAGGGCGAACCTCGAGATTCAGTTCCCGGATCTCCTGGAACAGCCCGGTATCGGCATCCAGAAGCAGTTGCGGCTCCAGGCGAATTCTGCTCAGGCCGGCGTAGACACAGACCCGCAGGCTGAAACCGAAGGCCCGCCTGCCCTCCGGGGTGCGCAACGCTCCCGTGGCCAGGAGCGTGGAACGGACGTCTCCTTCTGTCTCGATCTCGACGTGTTCCACGACACCGGCGAAGCGGCGGTTGTCCTTGTCGGTCATCGTGAGCCGTAAGTCCAGGCGTTCCCCGATCCGAACGAGGCCGTCCTGCACCAGGGCGACGGATACCGGGCCCGAGACGAGGGAAGCCCGCACGCCGTCGCGCACCTCAACCGGGACTTGAGGGCGTGCGGGGCGCACCTCGCGGCCCCACCGCAGCTTGAACGGACTGGCGCCATGAGCCGGCGGGTCGGCCTGGAAGTCCAGCAGGACCCAGCGCACGGTCCCATCCTTCCATCGCGCCAGGACCTTCGTCTGGCACGGCACCGCGGCGCCCGCGGAATTGAGCAGGGCGAACCGAGTTCCGTCCGGCGCCTCGCCTTCCGGAATGGGAATTCCGCCGGTGACGGGCCGCAGGACCTTCACGCCGGCCGTATCTCGGACGGAGATGCCGATCTCCTTGGATGGGTCTTTACCGGCGGAATCCGTGCCGTATGCCATGCCCCGTGCCGCGCACAGCACACACACGGCCAAAACCAGTACTCTTGTCGCTCTCATAACGATAACCTCCCTTATCGGACCCAATGACATGCGAGCGGGTCCGGAGCATTTCGGCACAATGGACCGCTCAAGAGCCATGGACAGACTCCCAGGCGACAGGCTTGGTTCGTAGTGGCGTCGTCAGACGCTATCTTCTTCTTTTACAGCGACCCGGTAGAAGGCTAAGAAAGGAAGCCACAGAGGTCACAGAGAACACAGAGATAAGAACATCAGAAGGTGTGAAGGTGAGAAGGTCAGGGGGAAGAATGCCCGGCCGTCCGACCTTCTGAACTTCTTACCTTCTCGTCCTCTGGCCTGGGCTCTTCTCTGTGACCTCTGTGTCCTCTGTGGCCCAGATTCCTGTTTAGCCTTCAAGTGGATCGTTGCTGCAGATTACCATCGGTGCGCCCGAGCCGCAAGAGGACTCTCGCGGTCCGGCGAGGATCGCGGCCGCGTTTTGCCGGATATGGGACGTCCCGCGGGGCACACTGGGGACGTTCGGGGGCACCGGTTGTCGCGACGTAGACAGTCAGGTCCCCCGGCGTGGGGATATGGGCAAATGGGCAAATGGGGGAAAGATGGTTTTTTATTGACAGGGGCGGGATTTGAGTTTAGGATAAGTGGGTTAAAGCCGAATACTTACGACGGCTTGTTGCTTGTAATCGCCTGAAGAAAAGGGATGGACCACTCGATTGCAGACACCGGGAGGACGGGGTTTTCCAAGCCAATTCCCCCGCTTTTTGCAGCCGGGGTGGTCCTATAATTTGCTAACGGGGATTGGGAGGCGTCTCGATGGTGCCGCGCTTCGCTCGCAATGACGTGCTGAACGGACGAACCGCCACAGTGCTTCTGTTTATCGGATGTTTCGTCGCGGGGGCCGGCTTGGCACAAAATCCCGCCCAACCGCTGGCGAACAACTGGAACGACTTCCTGCACTACGTGAAGATCGCGCGGTTTGACCTGGCCAAAGGCTATGGGCAGGCCATCCTGCAGGCCAAGCCCGATCCGGCGGAGCTGTTCGGCCTGGTGCAGGCGAACCAGCAGGGCTACGACATTGCGATGAAGATGGCCGAGTCGGTCCATGACGCGGAACTGGCCCAGTTGACACAGCAGCTTCTGAGCATTATCGATCAGGGACGCTTTTCCCACAGGACCGAGCCCAGGATCATTGTCGAGGAGGTCCGGCGGCTCACGAGCACGCCGCGGGGCAAGATGCTGGCGATCCGGCGGTTGAAGGACGCCGGCGAATACGCGGTGCCGTTCGTGCTGGACGCGATGGCCCAGGTGATCCAGGACCCCTCCACGGGGCCCAGACTGTCCGATATGATCGAGGCCCTGCCGCAGATCGGCCGGCCCGCGATCCGGCCCCTGGTGGCGGCCCTCCAGACGGACAACGCGCGAGTCAACGCCGAAGTGATCCGGGCTCTGGGCGAGATCGGCTACCCGCAGTCCCTGGCGCACCTGAAATACGTGGCGGAGAAGTCCCCGCTGCCCGATCTGCGGGCCCTGGCCCTGGTCAGCATTCGCAAGATCGACCCGCAGGCCGTCAACACCTCGGCGGCCGCTCTGTTCTACCAACTGGCGGAACGCTACTACTATCATGATGAGTCCCTGGCCCCGACGTCGGGGGCCGCGTTTGCGAATATGTGGTTCTGGGATGCCCAGGCGGGCCGCCTGGTGCGGACCGAGGTGGACCAGGCCTGCTTCCACGAGTTGATGGCGATGCGCTGCTGCGAGTGGTCGTTGCGGTCGGAGGAGCAGTTCGGCCCGGCGATCGGCCTGTGGCTGGCCGCGTTCTTCAAGGCGGAGTGTGCGGGCGTCCCGATGCCCGAGTACTTCGGCCCCAATCACGCCGCGGCATTGGTCTACGCGACGACAGCCGGACCGGAGTATCTCCATCAGGCGCTGGCCCGCGCCGTGAACGACCGCCACGCCGGCGTGGCGCTGGGAGCGGTCGAGGCCCTGGCGACGACCGCCGGCGAGAAGTCCCTGATGTACACGCTGGGACCGTCGCAGCCTTTGATGCAGGCCCTGATGTTCCCGGACCGGGCGGTACGCTACAGTGCCGCGATTGCGATTGCCAACGCCGGCCCCCGCCAGCCGTTCACCGAGAGCCGGATGGTGGTGCAGAACCTGGCGGAGGCACTGTCCAAAGGCGGCCGACAGGCCCCGACCCCGGTCGGCCCGGAGTGGTCGGCCCAACAAGCCGAGGCCTACGCTCTGCGGTCCGTCCAGGCCATGCTGGCCCTGGTGACCAGCCGCAATCCCGTGATCGATCTGTCTGGCGCTATGGCGGCCCTGATTGGCGCCACGAGAGACCCGCGGCCGGAGCTGCGCGTGCTGGCCGGACAGGTTCTGGCCTATCTGAGCAGTCCCGACGCCCAACGGGCGATCGCCGCCATGGCCCTGGAAGCGGCCAACGACACGACCGTGCGCACGGCGGCATTTGAATCGCTGATTCGCTCGGCCAAACTCAATGGCAATATGCTGCCGGACACCGCCATAAACGACATCTACCGGATTGTCAGCTCGACCGAGGCCGATCCGACACTCCGGGCCTCCGCGGCGGCGGCGTATGGCTCACTCTGCCTGCCCAGCCCGAAGGTCAAGAGCCTGATTCTCGACCAGGCCAGAAATTGAAAAGAATATAGCGATCGGATCGGCTGCTCCCGTCAGTGTCGCCCAAGGGGTGTCCTGCGCGCCGATGTCATCATTCCTTCAGTTGGCTTGACAACGAGCCGATAGAGGCCATAGATTGCAGAACTTGGCTTCGTGACATTGGGGCGGCCTCTGGGGGGCTGGACCGTCATGGTAGCTTCCAGACGTGGCTTGTTGCATGCTGCCGACGGGCGCATGTCGATTCGTGGAGGGTTGCATGATGTGCCGGAATCGAACGGGAGACGGTGTCGAGCACGGGATCGTTCCGTGGCCGCGCCGGCGATTTCGAGGGGGAACTCCAGTATGGCTCTCGGCCGTGATAGCCGTTCTGCTGCTGGTCACTGCCGGAATCGCCTACCGGGCTGTGGCCGCGCGGGTGCAGGGGGACGCCGTTCCCCAGGTGAGACTGCCGATTCCGCTCGAGGATTTCCCGCGGCGCGTGGACCATTGGGTGGGAGAAGACCAGGAGATCCCGGAGGTCACCCAAATCTACATCCGCAGAAATTTCGCGGACGATTACATTAGCCGCCGCTACACGAATGTGGCCCGGGGAATTGCGGCGGACATCTACGTCGTCTACTGTGCGTCCAAGCCCGGGGGGATTCTGGGGCACAAGCCGTCGGTGTGTTTCCCCGCCAATGGCTGGATCGACAACGGCGCCACGTCCACGCAGATCGTCACGCGGGCGGGTCGTTCGATCCCGTGTCTGGTCCATCAGTTTCGCAAGCCGGCGCCGGCGTACCAGCAGGTGGTGGTGCTGAGCTTCTATGTTCTCAACGGGCAGATCACGTTGACGGAACGCGATTTCTCGGGCATCATGGGGCGGCGTCCCAACCTGTTGGGCGACCCGGCCCGCTATGTGGCCCAGGTGCAGGTCAGCTCGATCCTGGAGCACTCCGCCCGAACCGCCATCGCCGAGATGGCCGATCTCATCCTGGCCTTCCTGCCCGACCCCGACGGTTATGTCCGTGCGATCGACGTTGTCATGCAGACAGAGGATGCCGCCAAAAGCAGATGAAGATCGGCCCTCCCTTCGGTCCTGACGTCCGTTGGCATTGACGGAGGACTGTGGTTGCCGTCCAGGCGCAGCCGACGGAGACGGAGTCTGCGCGGAGGATGGTGAAACAAGGACGTTGGGCTTCCTGCCGCCGGAACCCACTTCTGCTGTCCTCCGATCCGGGGTCCCGATGGGCTCGCGCATAGAAATCAGCAAGCGTCTCGTGTTGCTCAACACCAGCAGTGCCGTTCTGGCGCGGACGATCAATGTCCTGGTCATCGTCTGGCTGCACCAGTACCTGCTGCGCCGGATCAGCCCGGCGGAGTACCAGCTTCTGCCGGTGCTGACCTCGATCATTCTTCTGTTGCCCCTGTTCACGGGGATCCTGACCTCGGGGATCGGCCGCTTCGTGCTCGCGGCGTACGCGCGCGGCGACGATCGCGGCGTGACGCAGATCGTCTCCACCATGTTCCCGCTGCTGACGGCGGCCGGGGGGGCCATTCTGGCAGCCGGTCTGCTCCTGACATGGCACCTGGACAAGGTCCTGTCCGTGCCGCTTGCGCAGCTCCGGGATGCGCGCGTCATGATGACCCTGCTGGTCTTCTCGGCGGCGCTGCGACCGCCCACCGCGGCGTTCACCGTGGGCTTCTACGCGCGGCAGAAATTCGTCCTGCATAATGCGATCAACATGGGCAGCGAGTTGCTGCGGGTCTCGTTGCTGTTCCTGCTGCTTTTCGGCATCGGGCCGCGCGTGCTGTGGGTCGTGGTCTCGAGCGTGGCCGCCGAGTGGGCGGCGCTGGTGGTCCTGCTGATCCTCTCGAGGCGCATGATTCCAGCCCTGCGGTTTCGGATGCGGGAGATCCACTGGGCGCGGGCCCGGGAGCTGGCTTCCTTCGGGGGCTGGCACACGCTCGGCGTGGTGGCCTATCGGGCGCGGGAGACGGTCATCTTCACGATCCTGAACTGGTTCGCGACCCCGCTGGACGTGACGGTATTCCACGTCGGCTACCTCGGGCGCCGCCAGATCGACGCCTGGACCGATGTCATGGCCGGACCGTTGTATCCGGTGGTCACCGGGATGCACGCCCTGGGGGCGAAAGACCGTATCCGCAACATCTACCTCCGCGGCGGGCGGCTCGCGCTGTGGTTCACGCTGCTGGCGGGACTGCCGGCGGCCCTGTACGCCCCGACGATCATCCATTTGTACATCGGCACGGCCTTTCAGGACGCGGCGTTCATCATGATCGTGAGCCTGGCGGGCCTGGTGATCGGGGGCGGCGGCTGGATGATCTGGCAGGTGTCCAATGCCACCGGCCGCGTGCGGGCCATCAGCCTGTCGATCGTCGTGATGCAGGTGGCGACCGTGGCTCTGGCCTGCTATGCCGTGTACGTGCTGGGCTGGGGGGCCATCGGGGTCGCCTGGGCGGTGTTCCTCGCCGGGACCGTCTCGGAGTGCCTCCTGCTGTTGCCTTTGGGATTGAAGCTGGCCGATGTCACTTTCGCGGCGTGGGTCCGCCACACGTTGCTTCCCGGTCTGACTCCGGGCGCGGTCGCCGCGGTGGTCTGGGCGGCGTTGGGGCTCCTGGTCCGGCCGGACAGTTGGATTCTGGTCGGCCTGTGTACGCTGGCCGGCATGGTCTGTTACCTGGTGGTGCTCCTGGCGTTCTGCCTGGAGCCGAACGATCGTGAAGATTTGGCCGAAGTAGGGGTGAGGGTGGCGACGCGGCTGCGGCAGTACTTCGGCGCGCCGCCGAGTCCGGCGTCCTCCACCCCGAGCCCGCAGCCCGTCCCGGCCCAACTGCCGACCGAGGGGTAGCCCGATGGCTGGCACGGATAAGGAGATCCGACAATGCCGACCCAACTGGCGGTGACTCGTCCCTCTGATTTCATGGAATTCCCGAGGGCATGCATCCTCCAGGGTATTCATCAGTGCTTCGAAGAACAGGTGCGCCGGCGCCCCGATCACCTCGCGCTGCGGACGCGCGGGGCCGCCTTGACCTACGCGCAGGCCAACGGATTCGCCAACTCGATCGCGGCGCGAATCCTCTCGGCCGTGGGGACTCCCCTGGCGCAAGCGGCGATTCTCCAGCCCCATACGCCGGAAGTCATCTGGTCAACCAGGTGGGCACCAGCGAATCGTACAACTATCGGCTGTACGTGGTGGATCATCGGATTCCCATCGAGCGCGTCCACGTGGCCGGGGGCTACGCCGTCTCCGAGGACCGGCAGGTGGTGATCCTGGACGACCGGCACCGGGAGATGCCCCCCGGCGCCACGGGCGAGATCGGCGTTCGGAGCCATTATCTGTCCGCGGGCTATTGGCGGGACCCGGCGCTCACGCGGCGTCGCTTCCTCCAGTTGGACGGCGACCCGGTGCCGGTGTACCTGACCGGCGACCTGGGCCGGCTCGAGCCGGATGGCTGTCTGATCCACCTCGGCCGCCGCAATCTTCAGGTCAAGATCCGGGGCTATCGTGTGGAGCTGGCGGAAGTCGACTGCGCGTTGGCGGCGGCCCCGGGGGTGGCGGACTGTGCCGCCGCGGTGGTGAAGAACCGCCTGGGCGAAGATCAGTTGGTGGGCTACGTGGTGCTCGAGACTCCCGGCGGATTCGACCAGGCGCAGGTGGAGACCTGCCTGGCCGCGCGGCTGCCGGACTACATGGTGCCCCGGTACTACGTGGTCTTGGAATCCCTGCCCCTGCTGCCCACGGGCAAGGTGAATCGCGCGGGACTGCCGAATCCGTTCGAGCGCATCGAGCCGGAGGCGGACCTGCGGCTCCTGACGCGGGCCGTCCTGGAACAGCAGATCGTGAGCCTGTTCCGGCAATTGCTGCACGTGGACCAGATCGGTCCCCAGTCGCATTTCCTGCAATTGGGAGGCGATTCGCTGTTGACCGCGCTGCTGATGCATCGCGTGTACCAGAGCTTCGGGGTCGAGATCGACCTGGAGGATTTCCTTCGTTCGCCTACGCCGGCGCAGGTCGCCGGCCTGATCCAGGCGGCGGCGACTCACGAGCCCCTGGCGATCGGAGCCCCATGAAGAAGAACCTGGTGATCATCAGTGCCGGCAAGTTCGCCCGGGAAGCGTACGCGTGGGCCGCCCAGGCCATCGCCCAGGGAGCCCCCTGGAATCTCAAAGGCTTTCTCGACGACCGGGGCGATGCCCTGAAAGGATTGGATTACACCCCGGGGATCCTGGGGGACGTAACGACCTATCCGATCGAGCCGGACGATGTATTTATCGGCGCGATCGGAGATCCCCGGGACAAGGTGAAGTATTATTCCCCCATCCTGGAAAGGGGGGGACGCTTCGTCAACCTGATTCACCCGCGCGCCAATATCGGGAAGAATCCGCAGTTTGGCACGGGGATTCTCCTGGCGCCCTTTGCCTCGGTCACCTGTGACGTCCGGATCGGCGACCACGTCTCGGTCGGCGCTTTCAGCAACGTGGGGCACGATGCGCGGGTCGGCGACTGGTGCCAGATCAGCAGCCACTGCGGCATCAATGGCAATGCCGTCTTGGAGGAAGGCGTGTTCCTGGGGAGTCACGCCTGCATTATCCCCGGTATCCACATCGGGGCCTGGGCCTTCGTCGGCGCCGGCAGCGTGGTGGTCCAGGATATTCCGCCCGGCGTCAAAGTCTTCGGCAATCCGGCGGTCCCCATCGGACGCACGGAGGAAGGTTCGAAATTCGAAATCCGACACCGCGAAAGCGGAGAGATCAATCCGAAACGAATTCGAGATCCAAGACTCCAATGACCAGAACCTCCGGCGGTTTTCTTGAGAGGAAATAATGCATGGTAGCGGTACACAAGACGGTGGACGAGTTGGCGATTTTCGGAGGGGCGCCGGTTTTCGACGAGAAGCTCCACGTGGGCCGGCCCAACGTGGGCGATCGGGACCGGTTGCTCCAGCGGATCAACGACATCCTGGACCGCCGCTGGCTCACCAATGACGGCGTCTACATCCGCGAGTTCGAGGCCCGCGTCGCCCGCCTGGCGGGGGTGCGCCATTGCGTCGCGATGTGCAACGGGACGGTGGCCCTGGAGATCGCCATTCGGGCCCTCGGCCTGGCCGGCGAGGTGATCGTGCCGTCCTTCACGTTCGTGGCCACCGCGCACGCGCTGCAATGGCAGGACATCACGCCGGTGTTCTGTGACATCGATCCCGAGACCCACAACCTGGATCCGGGGCTGGTGGAGCAGGCCATCACACCCCGGACGACCGGGATTCTCGGGGTGCACGTGTGGGGCCGGCCGTGCGCCGTCGAGCCGCTGGAACGGATTGCCCGCCGGTACCGGCTCAAGCTGCTGTTCGACGCGGCCCATGCCTTCGCCTGCTCGCACCACGGACAGATGCTCGGCTCCTTCGGCAACGCCGAAGTGTACAGTTTTCACGCCACCAAGTTCCTCAACACCTTCGAGGGCGGCGCCGTCGTCACGAACGATTCCAACCTGGCGGCGCGCCTGCGGCTGATGCGGAACTTCGGATTCGCGGGCTACGATCAGGTGATCGACCTCGGCACCAACGGCAAGATGAACGAAATCGCGGCGGCCATGGGGCTTACCGGCCTGGACAGTCTCGACGAGTTCATCGCGGTCAACCGCCGCCACTGGGAGCAGTATTGGCGCGAGCTGGCCGATCTGGACGGCGTCACGCTGGCGGCCTACGATCCGGCCGAGAAGAACAACTACCAGTACGTCATCCTGGAGCTGGAGGATACGTTGGCGATCTCCCGGGATGAATTGGTGAGCATCCTGCACGCGGAGAACGTCATGGCCCGGCGGTACTTCTACCCGGGCTGTCATCGCATGGAGCCGTATCGG